>CAMDGL010000447.1 GCA_945897845.1 Chitinophaga pinensis
TTCATTCACTAAAACTAAACAGGCGTGCCAGATGCCTATACAAGTCCTGAGGGCACAGGCAATTTACTATGTATAACACTTACAAAAACGATCCAAGAATGATTACTGCAAAGTTTACTTCAGCCTGTTCAAAATGTGGCTGCACAATTTAAAAAGGTACCAGCATTTATTACTGGCCATCTGACCGAAAGGCGTATTGTGAAAAATGTGGCGAAGTTCCATACAGCCAGTTCCGGTCAGCAGCTGCCGACGAAGACATGATGAATGGAAACGGTCCGTGTGCTTACTGAAAAAAGAAAGTGGCTTTGCCACTTTTTTTGGTCGCTCATAAATGATAAGCCTTTCCAGAGTGGACAGAGAAATTCGTGCTGCACTCAATTTAGCTGTTGAAGATATTTATGCCAGATTGAAAAGTCAAGTCAGCAGCTAAAAAAAACTCCCTGAAAATTAATTCAGAGAGTTTAAACCAAAATGGAAATCTGAAGTGATTTATTTCGGGAGTACAACTCCATCAATCACATGAACAACTCCGTTTGTGCCTTTTAAATCGGCAGCAGTAACAAACGCAGAATTGCCCGATTCATCGGTAAGTTTCACCTTACCCATGTCCATTGAGGCTGTAAGTTTTCCACCACTCACTGTTGTTAATACAGCTTTGCCATTCCCACTTTTAATTGCAGCGACCACACCGGCTGCATCAACGTTTCCGCTAACCACATGATAGGTAAGAATCTTGGCCAACTGAGCTTTGTTTTCTGGTTTCAGCAAACTTTCAACGGTACCGGCCGGCAATTTGTTAAAAGCTGCATTGGTCGGTGCAAATACTGTAAATGGACCTTTACTTTTTAAGGTGGTTACTAAATCTGCAGCTTTTACCGCAGCTACTAAAGTTGTATGATCGGCAGATCCAATTGCGATATCTACAACATCTTTTCCCTGACTGAAAGCACTCGTTGTAATAACAACTGCGAATAACATTACAAATAACTTTTTCATGACTTTCTAATTTTTGTTTAACGTTTATGTATTTTTATTAAACATTTCAGGATTCAATTTTGTTTAAGGAATAAATAAAATATTTAAACAAAATGAAAACATTTCTTATTGGTGCATCAGTTATTTTCGTAATTGTATTTATTTTTCAATCATTTATCATGGCCTCAGTGAATAAAACCGAAGAGCAGAAATATACTGTTATTCAAAAAGATCAGAATTTTGAAATCCGGTTCTATCCTTCAGCAACCCTGGCAACAATCAAATCGGATGCAAAAACGTATAAGGATTTGTCGGGTCCGGGATTTGGGAAGCTGGCTGGCTACATTTTCGGTGGAAACGAAGATAAAACTCAAATTGCAATGACCTCTCCTGTACAAATGAATATCAACGATACTCTTTCGACCATGAGTTTTGTGATGCCATCATCCTATAACCAGGCAAACCTTCCAAAACCAAATAATCCGGATGTAATCCTGAACGAAACAGCGGATGAATATGTCGCCACTATTCAATTTGGTGGATATGCATCTGATAAGGAATTGAAGTTTTACTCGGAAAAACTTCAGAATATACTCAAGGAAAAAGGCATTAAAACCTACGGAAACACAAAATATTTAGGGTACAATCCACCTTTCCAATTGGTTGGAAGAAGAAATGAAATTATCATCTCGATTGAATGGAAATAGATTAAATCTCAGCAGAATGATGCTTAAATTATATCATCCGAATCATTAACACAAACGGGAGCATACGCTCCCCTTTTTTTTGGTCGTTCAAAATATTCACCTGTATTTTAATCAAATTATTTGATTAAAATACAATCATGTGCGAAAATCTTGTCATAGCAAGACCGATTGAAGATGGATTTCATGACAATGCTATATGGAAAGGCAAAAAAATAAAGGACCAACCGTCCAACCAAGAGCTATCATCATATCCGGGGGAAACAACAGAAACCAGCGATCAGGAACTGAATAATCAATCCAAGTTCCCAATTAAAATTATTTAGGGAACAAATTATACAACCGTGTAGCCCAAAAGCGACTAATTGCAGGTTGGTGTCAAATTATTATTGAGGGACAAATGTTCCGATAAATTTGATTTACAAAAACATTACTTCAGGCGTAGAGAGCGACCTTCGATTACCTCTTTACCTGAGTTTGTAATTAGAAATTTATAATTAGAAATTACAATTATAGTTGCAATAATAAATCCAATCGTTAGTATAAATTAGTTCATTTGTTTAGATGTAATTTATGATCATATATTGAGAGCTGGAAGATTTTAGAAGTTGGAAGAGAATCTTGATAATAAATGATTCACAGAAGTAGAAATTTTCCAACTTATGAATATGAAAAACTTTTCTTTTCTTATTATTTGCTTTTTATTTTTTGGTTTTAGTCCTTCATCTGATAAATCAGTTACTAACAACAGCAACGGGTTTTATGTTTCAGTGGTTGACTTTACTAATAATTCATCTCGAAAATTTATTTTCGAGAATAAAGACTCAGTCAATTTTGTCTTTAACAAATATTTTCGTGGTGAACTTGATCTTGGAGAAATTGACTATCCAATCTCAATATTTAATGGGAAACGAGACTTTTATGTGGCCAGGGTTAATGTTTATCTGAAATCAAATGGGAAAATGAGTTTCAAGCACTTGAAATACCCAAATGTATATGATAAAACCACAAAAAAGGATAAGCGCTCCGGGATCAACCCCGTTTATTTCTAAATAAATCAGATGAATCCTGCCTGGCCGTTAGAAGCCCGTTAATTCTTTTAGTTGAAGATCTGGCATGAGTGATTACCTCCAATGATCCCTGCTTGCTGAAGTCAATGAAATTCGGTTTTACGAGTCACCCCATGAAATCAGAACCGACACGCTAAATGTAAAAACGGAGGATGTTAACAATCAGGACAAAGACAATGAATACGACCGGCTCATAGGCATATTCATGAAACCACATTTAAGCGAACCAATCAGTTCGTTTAGATGCGTTGTAATGGTCGATGCTTTTTTGGTAAATATTCCAATAAATATTATGGCATATCTTCACTCTTAACCCGACGAAACCATAAATAGATACCAGTTTCAAATCGTATATATTCGCTCAGCTTATTAAGCACATTTAAATCCCAACGAAAAAAAATCAAGCTCGATAAAGCGATTCTCCCCTGAAAATCCTTTAGGCATATGGTTTCAGCTTGGAAGACCATCTTCCTGGCAGACTGTTTCCTTCTTTTTAGCTTTTTGTTTCAGGCAATCATCCTGTGAAATAGCTGCACTTTGGTCTGATGCAAGTTGTAGAGCCGGTCATCTTCACTCATTAACACAGCCTCAAACGGAACATTACCTTGGTTTCAGAACGCGGCATCAGTCCATCAACTACTGACGATTCTAGAATGATTTCAGGATTTACTGGTGTAACCGTTTCACATCGTAGTTTTCTACGGCTGACAGAATATTGAACTGTTAGTCAAAATTATCTACAAAGATTTATTCTTAGATGGAAGGAAACCCGTCAATGAATTTTCTCGGCATATCCTCACTGCGTTCCGGTATTCCAATTCCTTCATTGCCACCCTTCATCAGAATAGTCATCATGCAGAAATTTTTTTATAACTTAA
>CAMDGL010000448.1 GCA_945897845.1 Chitinophaga pinensis
TTTCCTGAATCGTGGAAGAAAATAGATAACGGTGATCAAAAAGAAAATCAGGACAATGATGTAGGCCGGATGACTGGTCAGGTGAAGCATTTCCTGTATGCCTACAAAGAACCATGGACCTTTGATTTGCGCACTGTCGGCCTGTCCGAGCGGCGCACGAAACAGAAAGCTAATTGCAAGAATTCCTAGAAAAACGATGATCCACGACTTTCGTTTCGGCCAAATAGTTTTTACATGATCATAAACAGCAATAAATAATAAGATCGTTCCGGTAGCCACATGTTGAATGTAAACTACTTGACTGTTTTCACCCACACCTGTAAAGGCTGAACTCAGCAACTTTCCAAAGAATGGCACCGATTCAAGCAATGAAGCTAAAATGCGTCGTGCCTGAATACCGGCAGCATCGCCTTTCAGGATAAAACCTGAAATCATTTCGTAACCCAGAAACACAATTGCGAGACAAAGAATCAGCCAGGTACGACGATTTCGGATATTCGTTTCGGTAGATTTCGACAGATGATCGTACACATGCAAAACGCTGAGAATAAAGAACAACTGCGCGCTCCAATAATGCAGGTTCCGAACCAGTGATGCGGCTGGATTGAAAAGCAGCATTTCGGAAACCGATTGATGCGCCTGGATAAAATCATAAGGAATGGCCAGCAAAATACCACTAACGGCGCAGATCAGCAGCGAGGCGCTGGCAATCCATCCGGCAGTATCAAACTGGATATTTTTTTTTAGTTTTTGTAGGTGCATTCCTAAATTGTTGTTGTTTTATACTTCACAGGGTTCCATTTCATTCCACCCTGTGCTTTTAAATTACGTCCTTTTAGGACGTAATTCATTCCTAAGCTCTTCAAGTAATTTTTTTTATATTTATTCCTATTATGAGGCAATTTAGCGGTTTTTTCATTTTGTTTTCCTAACTTATTTTGAACGTTTTTGGAATTAAGTGGTTAGAATATGGCTAGAATATATTAACTTTGATTCAAACAAAAACATCCAATGGCTATAAACTTTTTTGTCGACAAGGGCTCAATTTACGCTATTTTCCGAAAACAGAAAGATGGTCGCAGAATTAATCTAACATACTATCCTGGAATTCCTGCAGGCAATGACTGGAATGCAGATCGTCAGCGATTCAATCCCAAGACAGAGGAATTAGAGAAAGTCAATAAGCAAATCCTTCAGATTGAACTTGCGTTCAACTATGTACTGGAAAATCACAATCCTTTAATGCTTGATAGCAAGAAACTTGTCAGGTTGATTGAGGATGCGATGAAGGTAAGGCCCCGGCACACTTCTTTTTTTGATTATTGTGAAACCTATTTTAAAGAAACGGCAAAGGTGACCACCCCGATCCGTAAAGATAATATTAGAAACTGTCTTAATAAAGTCAAAGAATTCAATCCGGCACTTACATTTGAACAAATCGACAAACGATTTTATCGGGATTTCACCCAAAGCCTGCGAGACAAGGATTATTCGGCAAATTATATCGGATCAATTATCAAAAATATGAAAAGTGTTTTGAATTATGCTACTGAAAACGAACAAAATGTAAATCTTGCATTTAGAGACTTCAAGAAGCCATCAGAAGATGTTTACAATATATATTTGACCGAAGAAGAGATTGAACGAATATACAATTTGATGATTGATGGGGAGATGGTTGTGAAATTTCAGGATAAAAAGAAGCCTCCACTTTCTCCCGAGGGAATCCTCAAACAGATTCAAATACTCAACCATGCCAGAAAGCTTTTTATAATCGGTTGTTGGACTGGTTTAAGGGTTGAAAATTATCTGAACATTGATCCTGAAATGCAGGTCGATCTTTCATCTGGGTTCCTGAATGCCATAGCAAATAAAAACGGGCCAAAGCTTCGGATACCGATCCATAAATTGGTGCGACAAATTGTTGAAGTTGAAGGATTCCCTCAATCTATCAGCCAGCAAAAATTGAACGATTCGATAAAAATACTGGGAGAAATGGCAAACATCAATGACAAGGTTATTTTTACCAGGACCAAGGGTAATGGTAGGGTTGAGTACGCAAAGAAGAAATATGAAATGATCACCACCCATACAGCCAGAAGAAGTTTTGCAAGTAACCTGATAAGTCGTGGAATCCCCAAGCAGTTTGTTATGGCCGTTACTGGCCACAGAACCGAAAGCTCTTTCAATAAATACACGGCAGCAGTGCAGAAAGATATAATGACTTTAAAACTGGCAGACTTTGATGTTTGGAAGGGAGAAAAGCCAGTTCAAAAGGAAAATCAGAACGTGATTGGTAATATCAAAATATAGCTTTGAGAATGCTATAACGTATCTTATTGATTCACAATATTTTTTATTTAGAATTCATATAAATTAATGATATTCCATTATTATTTCAACCCAATTCATGGTTTTATTAATATGATTCCGTATAATCGTGTTATTAAAACAACGGAATTATATTATAATGGCAACATCTAAAATCTTGAAATTACTTTTGCAGAAAAATGACTCTGCAATAAGTGTGGTTATACCTCTGGAAATGAAACAATTAATTGCTAAATGTGCCAAGGAGGAGAATATGTCTGAATCTCAGTATATTAAATTAGCCATTATTGAGAAGCTTGACAAGGTACTGAAATAATAACAATATCAAGCTGTTACGTTTGTTTCAAAAAGCCACTGCAATAATTTTGCAGTGGCTTTTTTTACGGGCTACCAGCAAGTTATTATAATTCAGAAAAAAAAATAATTATTACTTGAATTAATTAATAATCAAGATCTATTATTTAGAATATAATTAATAAATATTTTGCAATAATAAATGCATTATTTTGTTTGTAAATCGCTGTTTGATAGCGTAATAATGTCTGATATTCTTAACTTAAAAATAATATATTTACAACATGATGACAACAGGAAGTAGCATGAAACTTCTGATGCAGAAAAATGATTCGGCAATCAGTGTGATGGTTCCAAGGGAGATGAAGAAGTTAATTGCTGAGAATGCCAGAAAAAATTCAATGATCGAATCGCAGTACATCAAATTTGCAATTTTAGAAAGGTTCGAAAAAGATCGACTTGGCGAAATAACAGGTGAACCTATTCTGGAAGAAATGCCCAAACTAATAATTATGAACAATGAGAGATCAACGAATTTTCCTAATGTTATCACTGGGCAGTAAAAGACTAATTGGACAATCAACACTTTCAGAAAATCTAAATTATGACTAAAATAATTCTTGAAGGTATATCTCTTGAGGACTTTCAGAAGTATCCGCCCCAGCAAGTACAAATTATAGGATTAGATTTTTGTCGATAAATTGCGGAAGCAGATATTTGAGCTGAGATGTTTTGGTGTCATTGATATTTTGGATCACATACGTTAGCCATTTCTGAGTATCAATATTGTTTTTGGTGCAGGTTGCAAAAAAGCTGTAGAACATGGCAATATCTTTGGCTGAATCGTGCGAACCGGCAAACAGGTAATTCTTTCGCCCCAGTGCCAGCGGGCGGATTGAGTTCTCCACCAGGTTGCTGTCGATTTCGAGCATTCCGTTGGTTAAATAGTTTTGCAGGCTAACCCACCGGTTGGCACAATATTCAAAGGC
>CAMDGL010000449.1 GCA_945897845.1 Chitinophaga pinensis
GCATCGACTATCGAAGGACATCTGGCGCATTATGTAGGACTTGGAGAATTGGAAATATCCAAATTTGTTGAACATGCAAAGGTTAAAGTGATTGCAGCTTATGTCGAGAAAAACCGGACGACACAGATAAACGAAATCCGATCGGCAATCGGCGAGAGCTACAGCTATTCCGAAATCCGGTTTGTGATTAAATATCTGGAGGCGAGACGATAAAAGCCTTATGAACCGATTTGCAGCAGTACCTTTTTAAATAGTGATTCGCAAAATTCAATGAAGGTTTTCACCTCTGCTTTTGCTGGTTTTCCATGAGGCAAAAGGCCAAGATCTCCGGGGTAACGAGCGTCGATATATACCTCATTGATAATTGTAAGAAGGATTATTTCAGGTTCGGAAAGCTGAATCTTTGCATTCAGTTGAAGCCTCAACAGATCGTGCGATTTAATGGATGGCATACCGTGCTCCTCAATAATCGCTTTAAAGCATTTCTCAAGACATTGCTGACAGTGAAAAGCAACTACGTTAGTAAGTCGGTCTTCATCACCAAGTTTTTTGGCTGCCAAAAGATCATCTTCAGCAGCAATTAACCATTCTTTAGTTGTTTGCTTCATAAATAACTGATCCTGAATTTAGTATTTCTCTTTTAAAACCACTGTCCAATTCAATAAACTTGTCATACATTGGTTTTGTATGTACAATGAGATCAATATCAACATATTTTCGCAATGGATTAAGCGCATTGGCAATCTTAGTTTTGACTTTCATCTTTTCAGCAAAGGAATCGAAAACAAAATCATCATTGGTAACTACCAACAAATCAACATCGCTGTCTGCTGATTGTGTACCATTCGCATACGAACCAAATAGAATTACCTTGATTACATTTAAATTACTGAAGGAAAGGTTAATGTGTGATATGATTTCATTTTTTGTCATAAAGCAAATGTAATAAAAATAAAGGCGAAAGTAATTCTGGGGGACCAGGAAAACAGCGAGCTTGCAGTTTAAACGAAATCTAACGGCAATCGGCGAAAACTACAGCTATTCTGAAATCCGGTTTGCGATCAAATATCTGGAGGCGAACCGATAAAAAATCATGCATATTAATGTTTTTCCGAAAAAGATGCTGAAATTAACGGCCTGATTTTTAATAAACCTAACCGACAACAAACCTAACATAGCTAACATGGAACTTCAGCAAAAAATGTTTTACAACCGCCTGCTTATTACCATCCTTCGTGTTGCCATTGGCTGGCATTTTCTATACGAAGGAACCGCCAAAATCCTTCAGGGAAACTGGACTGCTTCAGGATTTTTACTGAATACTTCAGGATTTTTCTCCGGATTTTACCACTGGATTGCAAATTCACCTGCACTTTTAAATATCAGCGATTTCCTGAATATGTACGCACTTCTGTTCATCGGGCTCGCTCTTTTTATCGGACTTTTCAGCCGGGTTGCCGCACTTTCCGGAGCTTCGCTGCTTACCTTGTACTATTTCGCCTACCCGCCTTTTGGCAATCCGCTGATGAGCGCTTCAGACGGCCATCTTTTCATAGTGGACAAACTGTTTATTGAAGCAGCCGCCCTCCTCTTTCTTTTCTTCTATCAGGAAAAGGGTTACAGCATCGATACTTTCATTTCGATGAACCGCCACCGAAAAAAAACATCCATTACCGAACCTGAAGCAAGTACATCGCGTCGCGAAGCTTTGAAAAATCTGGCAACTCTTCCGGTATTGGGGGCGATGGGCTGGGGAGCTGTGAGCAACTTTAAAACGTATGGGGTTGATGTAATGTCGGGTGCAACTATTCAGGTTAATCAGACAGCTTTAAGCGAATTAAAAGGCGAACTTCCAAAAGGAAAAATCGGGAAACATGAAATCAGCCGGATGATTGCAGGCGGGAACCTGATTGGCGGATGGTCGCATGGTCGTGACCTGATTTATACCGATACCCTTTTCAAGGCATACAATACCGAACAGAAAGTGTATGAAACACTTATACTGGCTGAAAAAGCTGGAATCAACACCATCAACATTGGATTTCCATCGAATCCGCTTCTGGCCAAATACAAAAAGATGACCGGAAGCAAGATGAAAGTAATCACACAGGTGGCTCCAAATCTGGACTGGAAGAATCTCTCCAAAGTTGGATCACAAACCGATAAAAAACTCTTTTTTGAGAACATTGACAAGGCAATCGATTTCGGAGTTGACATCATTCAGGTGCAGGGTAACTGGTGCGACTGGCTGGTGCGCGACAACAAAATAGAGGTGATTGACGAAATGATTAATCACATTCGTCAGCAAGGATACACGGCTGGATTGGGCGCTCATTCGGTTGAATCGCTCATTGCCTGCGCCGATCAGGGAATCATTCCTGATTATTACATGAAAACCATGCACCACGATCAGTACTGGTCGGCTCACCCTCGCGAAAATCGCGTAACGTTCGAAGTTGACGGCAAAAATTACCTCGATCACAACAGGTTCCACAACAACATGTTCTGCCTTTTTCCTGAAAAAGTGATTGATTTTGTGAGCAAAACCACCGTGCCTGTAATGGGCTTTAAAGTTCTGGCGGCAGGAGCCATTGAACCGAAGGACGGTTTTCAATGGGCTTACGATAACGGCGCCGACTTTATTTGTGTGGGAATGTTCGACTTTCAGGTGGTCAGCAATGTGAATATTGCCATCGACTGTTTGAATAAAACCAAACGGACACGAGAATGGTACGGTTAGATTCATTATTAAAATTCCGCTTATGAAACGTTCAAGCCGCTTTTATCGAATTTGTTCTTTATTTCTTGCATTTGTTCCAGCGTTCTTTATCCTGTCGTGTCAATCCGGATTTTACACCGAAGCCGATTATTATAAGGTCCCGAAGATTGATGCCCATGTTCATATTTCGACAACCGATGCTTCAATTCAAAAATATTCACTTCAGGAGAATATCAAACTGATCACCATCAATGTAAACTCCAGCCGGGATGTAAATCAGCAGCACGATACAGCCATCGCCCTTATTCAGAAATACCCCGGTTCTGTTTATTATCTGGCGACTTTTGCTTTCGATACCGCCGTTTGGAATAGCAGTGACTGGGAACAGAAAACCATTGCCGAACTTGAAAACAACATTTCGGGTGGCGCAGTCGGGGTGAAATTCTGGAAAAACATTGGCATGACAGAAAGAGACCGCGCCGGGAATTTTGTAATGGTCAGCAACAGCAGGTTCGATCCGGTGATTTCATTTATTGAGCAAAAAGGACTGCCGCTGACCGGACATCTGGGAGAGCCAAAAAACTGCTGGATGCCTGTTGATTCGATGACGGTGAACAATGACAAAAGCTATTTCGAACGACATCCTGAATATCACATGTACCTGCATCCCGAATATCCCGGTTATCAGGACCAACTTGATGCGCGTGACAGCCTTTTAACCAAACATCCAAATCTGAAATTCATCGGATGCCATCTGGGAAGCGAGGAATGGAGTGTCGAGGAACTTTCCAAAACACTCGACCGCTTTCCGAACATGGCTGTTGATTTGGCTGCAAGAATATGTCATCTGCAATACCAAAGCGCAAAAAATAAGGAAAAGGTTCGCGATTT
>CAMDGL010000450.1 GCA_945897845.1 Chitinophaga pinensis
TACAAACCTAATCAGGACTGGAACCATGCCTGGGGCGCAGCTCCTGCCAACATCATTCCCCGCAAGCTGATGGGCATTGAACCGCTTGAACCCGGCTTCCGCAAAATTCGCATCAAGCCACAACCCGCCTCGCTCGAACATGCCGAAATCAAATATCCAACCATTCGCGGCGATGTGTTGATGTCGTTTAAAAACAAACCTCAGCAATCGTTCTCTATGAATCTGACTATTCCGGCAAACACTACCGCCGATGTTTATCTGCCTTTCTGGTCAAAATCACAGAAAGTGAGCATGAACGGAAATGCTGTAAAATACCGTCAGGATGGAAATTTTGCAGTTGTTGAAGGAGTCGGGTCAGGTGAAAATGTATTTGAAGTTGCCCAATAACAAAATCGAAGCGGGTACAACACCAGCAGTGCAATATATTTGTGAATTCTTAGATCCGTCACATGAATGTGACGGCAAAGGATAGATCGCTAATCAACAGCAGCTCAATATCCTTTGCTCCCGATTAAAGATCGGGACAAGCTGTTTGGCTTTAGCCAACGGGCATGAAACCGCCCAATTTTTCCGTCCGCGCAAAATAGCTGACCAAAGCAAGGTAGCTATTTCGGACGAAAATGAATTGATCTTGATTAAAGAATTTAAAACTAAACCAACATGATAAAACTAAAACTCGTAGGATTTGCATTACTGATCAGCTTTGCATCAACCGCCCAGCAGAAAAATATTTTTACAAGTACAACTGTACCATATCCTGAACTGAAATCAGGTTTTGCAAACCCGCCTGCAGAAGCACGTCTTCGCTGTTATTGGTGGTGGCTCAACAGCATGGTTACCAAAGAATCAATCACCCGCGATCTGGAAGAAATGAAAGATAAAGGTTATGGCGGCGCAACCTTGTTCGATGCCGGAAGTTCGAACTATCAGGTTGCTGCCAAAACAGCCGCCGGTCCGGTTTTTATGAGTCCCGATTGGATGGAACTGTTTAAACACACTGTAAAAGAAGCTGATCGCAATGGTATTGAACTGACCGTAAACACACAAAGCGGCTGGAATCCGGGTGCGCCATCCATTACTCCTGAAATGGCCATGAAAAAAATCGTTTGGTCGGAAGTTGATGTAACCGGAGGAAAACTCGTCAGTATCGAATTGCCACAGCCTGAACAAAAACTGATGTATGCCGATTTTTTGGTTCAGGCAATTCCGAAAAAAGCGGGTGCACCGGTTCAGAATGAAGCCATTGAAAACTGGAAGAAAAAATCGTTCAGGGAAAAGATTGGCTGGAAAGGTGTGTATCCGTTGCATGAATTGCGCAATGATTTTGACGGCGATGGAATAAGAATGGCTGTCAGTAAAGATGAAATTATCGATCTGACCGAAAATTACAAAAACGGTAAACTCGAATGGAATGCTCCTGCCGGAAACTGGACGATTATTCGTTACGGATATACCTGTACAGGCGCACGCACCTCCACCAACAGCGATGGATGGGAAGGTTTATCGGTTGATCATTTAAGCCCGAAAGCATTCGAACTTTTCAGCAAAACGGTGATTATTCCGCTGATAGAAACAGCACAGTCGGTAGGTAAAAGTGTCAGATTCCTTCAAACCGACAGCTGGGAGATGGATCTCGTGAGCTGGACCGATCGTTTCCCCGAAGAGTTCCTGAAATTCAGAGGTTACGATCTCCAAAAATATATGCCTGCCTTAGCCGGGCGAATCGTTGAAAACCGCAATCAGACCAATCGTTTTCTGCACGATTTTCGCAAAACGGTGGGCGATTGTGTGGCTGAAAATCACTATCAACTGTTTTATAACCTGGCACATCAATACGGAATGGGTATTCATCCCGAATCGGGCGGCCCGCATTCTGCGCCGGTTGATGCGTTGATGGTAATGGGCATCAGCGATTTTCCGCAAGGCGAATTCTGGGCGATGGCCAACACGCACCGCATTAAAGACGACGAGCGCTTGTCGGTAAAACAAAGCGCTTGCGTGGCACACACCAACGGTAAACGTTTTGTAGCCGCCGAAGGCCCAACAAGCATCGGGCCTCAGTGGGAGCGTTCGCCGATGGATTTGAAAGGCAACATCGACCGCGTGTTTTGTTCAGGAGTAAACCGGATTGTCTGGCATACGTTCACCTCGTCGCCCAAAGAGTTTGGCTTGCCCGGAAACGAGTATTTTGCCGGAACACACCTCAATCCGAACGTAACCTGGTGGGAACAATCCAAAGATTTTATCGGCTATCTCGACCGAAACATGTACATGCTTCAGCAGGGTTTGTTTGTGGCCGATGTGCTGTATTATTACGGCGACGATGTACCGAATTTTGTATTCCTGAAGGAAGATTTTCCGGAACTGAATTTTGGTTACGATTGGGACAAATGCTCGAAAGAAATTATTCAAAACCGCGTTTCGGTAAAGGATGGAAAGATTGTTTTGCCCGATGGAATGAGCTATCGGTTAATGATGCTGGCTCCTGAAAATGGAATCGACCTGAATGTGCTGCGAAAACTGGAACAATTGGTCAAAGAAGGAATGACGCTGATTGGTCCGCGGCCGACCGAAACAACCGGATTGACCGGCTACCCGAAAGGCGATCAGGAATTGAAAGTTATAACAGATAAATTGTGGGGTAAAACCGACGGCAAAACCATTACCGAGAACACATATGGAAAAGGTCGGGTAATCTGGGGACAAGATGTCAATCAGGTTTTGGCTGACATGAAAGTTCAGCCTGATTTGCAGTTTAAAGGAACCCATGAAAAAACAGCGTTGGATTACATTCACCGAACCACCATCGATCAGGAAATCTATTTTGTGAGCAACCGTTTCGGTCAAATGAAATACAATGATTTTGAGTATCGCTATCTCGCCACTTTGCCCGACCGCTGGGAACAGGTGGAATGTAGTTTCAGGGTTACAGGTAAAGTGCCTGAAATCTGGAATGCAATTACCGGGGAGACTGAAGAGGTTATGGTTTATCGCGAAGAAAACGGACGAACCATTGTGCCGCTTCTTTTTGAACCTGAGGGATCGAAGTTCATTATTTTCAGGAATGCAGAACAAAAACCTCATATTACCGAAATCAGAAAAGACAATCAGTCCGTATTCCCTGGATTTGGTTTAGAAACAAAAAAATCCGGATACATTGCATTTCGGAGAAACGAAGGCAAAGCTATTGCTGAAATTAGCGAACAAGGAAATTATTCGCTGACATGGTCGGATGGAAAGAAAGAAGAAGTAAAATCAGGGAAAATGAATTTGGATAATTGGCTTTTCGGAGAATGGGATATTCGGTTTGACCCGAAATGGGGAGCACCGGCCAATGTAAAAACAGAAAAGCTAAAATCGTGGACCGAATTTGTTGAACCGGGAATAAAATATTATTCAGGAACAGCAACTTATCAAAAAACCTTTAAGTTGTCGTCAGCAGAAATAAAACAAACCCGTTTGGTTTTGGATTTGGGAAATGTGAAGGAAATGGCTTCGGTGAAAGTTAATGGCCACCAGATGCAGGTTTTGTGGAGTGCGCCATTCAAATTCGACATCACTCCGTTTGTAAAATCAGGAGACAACGAACTGGAAGTTGAGGT
>CAMDGL010000451.1 GCA_945897845.1 Chitinophaga pinensis
TCTTGAGTCATTTTGTTAAAGTTGAAATTTTGAGTTCTTTTATACCGTTAGAAAGTTCGGAGTGCCTAAAGTTTAAAGTGCCTGGAAAATTTAGAAAGACCTTGGCCTCCTGATTTCAAAATATCAGTTAAAATTACAATTAAAAAGTATGAAACGAGGTTTTGCAAGCGACAATAATTCGGGGATCCATCCTGAAATCTTAAGTGCAATTTATGCTGCCAACGAAGGACATGCAGTGGGATACGGCGGAGATGCAATCACTGAAATGGCCGTTCAGCGGTTCAAACAGGAATTTGGTGAGCAAACAGATGTTTATTTTGTTTTCAACGGAACCGGCGCCAATGTACTGAGCCTGTCAACGTTGACGCACTCGTTTCATTCGGTTATTTGTGCCGAAACTGCCCACATTCAGGTGGACGAATGTGGCGCACCTGAAAAATTTACCGGATGCAAATTGCTTCCGGTACCAGTTGTAAAAGGTAAAATAACTCCGGAAGGAATCTCCAAATATCTGCACGGCTTCGATTTTGAACATCATTCACAGCCTAAAATCATATCCATTTCGCAGGTTACCGAACTGGGCACTGTTTATTCGGTTGACGAAATCAAAGCAATCACCACTTTGGCACACGAATATGGCCTTTTTGTTCACATGGACGGAGCCCGCATTGCCAATGCTGCGGTTGCACTCGGAATGTCTTTCCGCGCTTTTACAGTTGACGCCGGAATTGATGTGCTGTCGTTCGGCGGCACCAAAAACGGAATGATGCTGGGCGAAGCTGTATTGTTCTTTAATCCTGAATTGTCGAAAAACTCGAAATACATCCGGAAACAGAGTATGCAATTGTTCTCTAAAATGCGTTTTGTGAGTGCGCAGTTTCTGGCTTACTTTCAAAATGAACTCTGGAAAAGAAATGCCACTCATTCAAATAAAATGGCAAAACTGCTTGAACAGGAAGTTCTCAAAATACCAGCGATCAAACTAACTCAGGAAGTGGAAGCCAATGGGGTTTTTGCCATTGTCCCTCCTGAAATTATCCCTTTGCTTCAGGAAAAATATTTCTTTTACATGTGGGACGAACACCGGTCGGAAGTTCGCTGGATGACTTCGTTTGATACCGAAGAAGAAGATATTTACAATTTTACTACTTTGATTAAATCACTGGTTTAGATGCCTTTATTCAACTATTATCCCCGCAAGCAAGCGCCCTTTGATAAGGAAACTGAAAAAAAGATTTTCAAATACAGTCTCCTGATACCGGTACTGATCGTTGGATTGTTCTGGTTGATAAAGCTGACTGAAAATGTAATGGATATTAGTCTTGTTGAATTCGGCATTTTACCATTACAGGCCGAAGGATTGCCGGGAATTATCCTTTCTCCTTTTATCCACAGCAGTTACGATCATTTGCTGTCCAATTCCATTCCGTTCCTGATCCTGTCTTTTGCCTTGCTTTATTTTTACAGGAACTTAGCTTACCGCATCCTTTTTTTGATTTACATCCTTTCAGGGATATGCGTTTGGCTTGGAGGTCGCGAATCGTGGCACATCGGGGCAAGCGGAATTGTTTACGGACTGGCCTCGTTCCTGTTTTTCAGCGGGGTATTCCGCAAAGATGCCAACCTGCTCACCATTGGTATTATTGTTATTTTTCTCTACGGAAGTATGTTCTGGGGAATTTTTCCGATTAAACCTGAAATTTCCTGGGAAAGCCACTTGTGGGGCGCTGCAAGTGGATTGATGCTTGCTTTTTATTATCGCCACCAGGGACCGGCCCGCCCTGCATCAAGCTGGGAAGAGGAACCGGAAGAAGCAGATTCAGCAGAAGAATACTGGAACCAGCCGGAGGAAACGGCAGACCAGCAAGATTTGAAAGACAAAGACAAATTAGAAAACGAAAAAATATCCAATATTGAATGAACAATATCCAATATTCAAACTATAAATCCTGCAATCAGCTTTCTGCCGTTAATTTTGGTTATTGGATATTGAAAATTGGATATTGCATTTTTTTTAATCTGGTCAATGTGTCCATGTGGTTAAAAAACAATTTCACATTCAATAAAACGATCCCGCCCTGAACTGATATAAGAAAAAATCCTAACTTTGCCCTCCCATATTTAAACAGGTTCTAAGACAATGATTAGCAGAAGAATAATTCGAATCAAAGTATTGCAAATACTTTACGCGTTCTTTACTTCACCCGACACCTCGATCAATAACACTGAAAAGGAACTATTTTTCAGCTTACAAAAAACATTCGATCTTTATCATTATCTGATGGCGCTTGTTCTCGACATTCAAAAGTTTGCAGAAGAGCGCATCGATCTTGGCCTGAAAAAACACCGGCCAACTTCCGAAGATCTTGCACCCAATACCCGGTTTGTAAACAACCAGCTGTTAAGCCAGTTAAAAATCAACATCCCGCTTAACAAGTACCTTGAAGCTTCTAAACTCACATGGATCAATGACGAAGATTTGATCCGCAAACTTTATGTGACTCTGATAGATCAGGAATTTTACAAAGAATACATGCAAGCGCCGCAGCATTCGTATGCTGACGACCGCAAGCTGATTGAGGATATTTTTAAATACCTGATACTTGACAACGAAGACATTGAATCGTTGCTCGAAGAACAAAGCATTTACTGGAACGATGACCTTGACTTTGTGGTAAGCATGATCCTGAAAACTTTCAAAAAGTTCAGGG
Organism: Chitinophaga pinensis; assembly: GCA_945897845.1. GTDB lineage: Bacteria > Bacteroidota > Bacteroidia > Bacteroidales > Prolixibacteraceae > Aquipluma. Next base: position 2,712 of record CAMDGL010000451.1, read on the forward strand.
AAGACAGCGACGAACGGCAGGCTTTGCTCCCAATGTTTAAAGACGAAGAAGACCGTCAGTTTGCCAAAGACCTTTACCGGAAAGTGGTACTGAACCATGCTGACAATGTAATACTGATCAAACAGCACACTGAAAACTGGGACATCGAACGCATCGCTTTTATAGACAATCTGATACTTGAACTGGCTTTGAGCGAATTCCTGTATTTTCCTTCAATCCCGACAAAGGTGACGATGAACGAATACATTGAATTGTCGAAATATTACAGTACCGAAAAAAGCCGGAATTTCATCAACGGAATACTCGACAAAGCTTTGAGAGATTTAAAGAAAGCGAATAAAGTACTAAAGGCTGGACGCGGTTTGATTGGCGAAGAAGAAAGCGAATAGAATGAGTTTCAAGTTCAAAGTTTCAAGTTTCAAGTTAATCTTCCCAGTATTGGTATTCAGCCTATTGCTGATATTTTCGTGTAATTCAGGAACAAAAAAATCAGCACCAGCGGATAAGACAAACGAATCAGGAGATGCGAAATTTGTCTTTTCAGAAGAAATGCATAATTTTGGTTCGCTCAAGGCCGGAGAAATTGTTTCTTTCACATTTATTTTCAGAAATGAAGGAACAAAAACACTGATAATTACCGATGTTGATTCAGGATGCGGATGTACGGAAGTTAAGATTTCAAATAAAAACATCGCTCCCGGACAGGAAGGACAAATTGAAGTAATATACAATTCGGCAGGAGAAGTAGGAAGACAATTAAAAACAATCACCTTGTTTTCGAATGCCGACCAACCTAAAAAGCAGCTATTTATAAAAGCGAATATAACCAACGAGTTAATTGAAATATACAGTTAAATTAAATACATTTTACACATGAATTACTTATTAATG
>CAMDGL010000452.1 GCA_945897845.1 Chitinophaga pinensis
TTTTTTGAAAGATTGTTAATTTAAACCAAATTTTTCCTAAACTTGTCCGACAATTTGCCGGCGGTAAATCCCACATCAAAATGCCTTTAGTTACTGACAGTCATCTGAAAACTTTTGTAGAAGCAGCCCATCGTACAGGCACGCATCAATTGTTGCTTTGCAGCAGCGGCAATATGTCGTGGCGGCTAAATGATGAAATCATGCTTATTTCCCAAACAGGGTCGTGGCTTCCTTATCTCAGCAAAGATCAGGTTTGTATCAGTCGCCTGGCGGATGGTATGATCATAAATAATGTCAGTCCCTCCATGGACAGTGGTTTCCACTTCGGGATTATGAGGCAGCGGAAAGATGTGAATGTAATACTTCACTTCCAATCGCTGTATGCTACTACCCTGGCCTGTCTGCCCGATCCGCCCCGAAACTTTAATGTTATCAATGAAATTCCTGCCTATGTAGGAAAAATTGATATGCTACCATACATCTGCCCCGGTTCGCCTGAGTTAGGCAAAAAAGTTACCGAATCAATCAAAACACACGACCTTGTAGTGTTACAAAATCATGGACAAGTGGTTGTAGGTAATAGTTTTGATGATGTAATACAAAAAGCACTCTTCTTTGAGCTGGCTTGCGGCATAATCATGCGCAGCAACAACCAGGCCGTTCGTCTCACCGACGAGCAATTGTGTGAAACGGATAAGTTCATGAAAAAATTTCCCGTTTAATCACACAATGTACCCTTAAACTGGTCTCAAAGGAATATTGAAAAGCATTCGTTGACAATACAATAGATTGAATAACTTACATTTCCATTCCAATGAACCGATTAAAAGGATCTTTTCCAAAAGTGGGCATCCGCCCTACCATTGACGGCCGCCGCAAAGGCGTTCGCGAGTCGCTCGAACAGCAAACCATGCTCATGGCCCGGTCAGCGGCTGAGCTTATTACAGCAAATCTTTTTTATCCTGACGGATCGCCTGTGCAATGCGTAATTGCCGATACCTGTATTGGTGGAGTTGCCGAAGCAGCCGATTGCGCTGAGAAATTTTCGCGCGAAGGAGTTGGCGTTTCACTCACCGTTAGTCCATGCTGGTGCTATGGCACGGAAGTTATGGATACTGATCCGCTGATTCCAAAAGCGGTATGGGGCTTCAATGGAACTGAACGTCCTGGTGCAGTTTTCCTGGCGGCAGTGCTTGCCGGCCATGCGCAGAAAGGCCTGCCTGCATTTGGTATTTATGGATACAACGTTCAGGATGCCGGGGATACGACTATTCCCGACGACGTAAAAACAAAAATTCTCCGCTTCACCAAGGCAGCTCTCGGCGTTGCTTATATGAAAGGCAAATCGTACCTCTCCATGGGTTCCGTTTCGATGGGAATTGCAGGATCGGTTGTTGACCCGTCATTTTTCCAGGATTACCTCGGGATGCGAAATGAATATATCGATATGAGCGAATTCAACCGCAGGATTGAGGAAGGTATTTATGATAAGGAAGAATTCAAACTTGCACTCGAATGGACACGGAAAAATTGCATTGAAGGTCGCGACGAAAATAAAGTTGTCCGTCCGCAGGCAGAAAAAGACCGTATATGGGAAGATGTCGTTAAAATGAGCCTTATCGCCCGCGACCTGATGGTTGGGAATCAGAAACTTGCCGATTCCGGTTTTGGAGAAGAAGCACTCGGACACAATGCGATACTGGCTGGTTTTCAAGGCCAGCGTCAATGGACGGATCACCGCCCGAACGGCGACTACATGGAAGCAATCCTTAATTCAAGCTTCGATTGGAGCGGAACCCGACAGCCTTACCTGCTGGCAACCGAAAATGATGCTCTTAACGGTGTGGCAATGCTTTTCGGGCATTTGCTTACCAATACTGCTCAGATGTTCAGCGATGTGCGAACCTACTGGAGTCCGGATGCAGTAAAACGTGTTACAGGAAAAACTCTCGAAGGAACTGCAGCCAACGGGCTCATACACCTTATAAATTCAGGGGCATCGGCACTTGATTTTTCAGGAAGGCAAAATAAAAATGGAAACCCGGTTGTTAAACCTTTCTGGCAAATCAGTGAAAGCGAAGCCAGCGAATGCCTCAAAGCAACCTCCTGGCCATCGGCTGTTTACGAGTATTTCAGGGGAGGAGGCTATTCGAGTGAATTCCTCACCCGTGGCGGAATGCCGGTTACCATGAGCCGTGTTAACCTGATCAAAGGTCTTGGACCAGTACTGCAACTTGCCGAAGGCTGGACTGTAGACTTACCGGAAGATATTAACCTACAGCTGACTGAGCGTACCAACCCAACCTGGCCAACCACCTGGTTTGCACCAAAACTCACCGGCGAAGGCGCCTTTAAAGATGTGTATTCAGTTATGGCAAACTGGGGAGCCAATCATGGCGCAATCAGTTACGGTCATATCGGTGCCGATTTAATAACGATGGCTGCCATTCTCAGGATTCCGGTTTGCATGCACAATGTTACTGACGAAATTTTCAGGCCAAATGCATGGAGTGCTTTCGGCACTTCTGATGCAGAAGGAGCTGACTACAGGGCTTGTGCAAATTTCGGCCCGATCTACGGATAGAATTCATTAAAATACTGCACTGTTTTTGAACCTTCATGGATTTAAATCCCTTGAAGGTCTTAAACCCGGCTCATTTCTGTTTTCAATATTTATCTATTCTTCTTACTTTTGAAGAAAATCGAAGCATTTTTTAAAAGAAACAATACTATAGAGCATATGAATCCTGACAATCAACTTACTACAGGCAGCATCATTGGACTTAAGAAAGAATTCGAAGAACAATATATTGCCTTGCATAACAATACGTTCCCGGGTGTGCTCGATCGTATTCACCGTTCGAATATCAGCGACTATTCAATATTTTTGCATAATGGCCTGCTTTTCAGCCATATGGTTTATAGTGGCACTGATTTTAAGAATGATATGAATGCTATGGGAACCGATAAAACTACCCGCGAATGGTGGAAACTTACCGATCCGATGCAGGAACCGCTTGAAATCAGGAAAGAAACAGAGTGGTGGGCACAGATCGATCTTTTATATAGTATTGATTTTAAGTCAACTGAAAGCAAGACTGTCTTTCGCCGGGCTTTCACCTTTCCTTCCTCTACTGATTTGTCTGAAAGAATTTCGGATGATTTTTTCGGTGATTTCGATTTTTGGGGTACAACATATGATTTGAAATGTTTCAAAATATTCAGATCACGTCATAACTTTTACGTTTACATTGAAACCTTTAAACCGTCTGAATTAGCTGGATTGATGGAAATTATTGCACGTGCTCTCAAGTCTGACCTCAGTCCTGAAGAAATGCAAGAGGTTTTTCATACCGATACTAAAAATTCTGAAAAGCTAACTCCAAAGAAAAAAGTTTTTGTTACCGGTTGTTTCGACCTGTTGCATAGCGGTCATATCGCTTTTATGCAGGAAGCTGCCACTTACGGCGAGTTGTATGTAAGTATTGGTGCCGACGAAAATGTTCATCATCTTAAAGGCCGCTACCCTGTAAATACGCAGGATGAGAGGAAATACATGATTGATTCCCTTGCTTGTGTAAAACAATG
>CAMDGL010000453.1 GCA_945897845.1 Chitinophaga pinensis
GGTTCCCAGCAACCATTGTCGAAAGTCGATTGCGCCTGATAAATCAATTGTTCTTTTTCCCAGTTCAGACCGCCATCGTTACTTTTCCTGACTTTGATGCCAAACTTGCGATCGTCGGTATATGGCTCGCGGGGGCGCGGATTGCAGGCCACCAAAATGGAATGGTCGCTCAATTCAAGTATTTCAGGAACAAAAGGGGGAATGTTGTTCGTCGTTTCAAACAGAACCTGCTTATTGCCCCAGGTCGTGCCCATATCGGTGCTAAATACCAGTTCGATGTTTCCGGCTGATGTTTCGTAAACGCAGGCCAAACGACCATCGAACAATTGGGTCATTCGGGCATAGCCAAAATACCCGGTGCGGCCATCCAAAGGCGCAATTTTTGTCAAACTCCGGAAGTCCCAGCCAATGCGGATGCCATCGACCGGCGCTTGAATTTCAGGTATTTTGCCGGTTGGCGAATTGGATTCCTTCGCACAGCTTCCCAACTGCAAGGCCAAAATCAGAAATATGACAATTCTGAACTTCATTTTGCGACTTAAAAATACGGTCATTAAGTTTTCTTTGGCTTTATAATTCTCCTGAAGGAAGTTTCAATTTCTGTCCCGCTGGAATTGGTTTGCCAAAATCAGGCGTTCCATCGGTATTCCATTGGAAGGGTTGCATACGCACGTCGCGTTCCCAGCCCGGAGTGGTGGTCTTTTTGGAATGGTAAATGATCCAGTCTTCGGTGTTATCCGGCGACTTCACAAATGAGCAATGTCCTACTCCGTGAACCTGTGAATTTCCCTGAAATACCGGGCCCGTTTTTTTCCAGTTGGCCGGATTCAGCAAATCGCCATCGGGATTTATCAACTGAAGCATTCCTTGCCGGTATTCAACCAACCACGATTCGCGGCACGAATAAAAGACAAACACTTTTTTCCCATTTTTCAGGATTTCAGGTCCTTCATTCAGATTGAGTGGCCCGCCGGTTTCCCAGCTTTCAACAGGCGACGAAAGTTTAACGCGTTTGCCTTTCATCGTGTATGGATTCTCCATTTCAGAAATATACAAATGCTGCGGAGTCGCGTCGGTTGTTTCCTGTTTGATCCAGCCCGACCAAATGCTGTATAGTTTTCCTTTGTGTTCCAGCATGGTCATGTCGATCGCCCAAATGTTGCTTGTTGCATCGGCAGGATTATCGCCGGTATATAAAACACCCATGTCTTCGTAATCGCTGAAAACATCCTCGGTTTTCGATCGCAACACGCCTGCCCGCTGATGAATAAACGGAGGGCCGGACTCACCGGCTGCATAATAAACATACCATCTGTTGTTGATGAAATGAATTTCAGGAGCCCAGACGCAGGCACGGTTCCAGCCGGTTGCAGGCGCCGTCCAGATGTTTTTCAGTTCTCCGCGTTTGGTCATTTTTTTAGATTTGGAGAGAATAATCGAATTATTGGACGAAAAACAATAGATGTAATCGTCTCCTTGCTTAACCATCCAGGGGTCAGCTCCATCCCAAACCGGATTGGTGAAGGTCTTTTGCACATTATCGCCCGCAGAAGTTTCATTTTTACTGCATCCGGCAAATGATAAAATGGTGAGTATTGTTACTAATAGAATCTTCATTTTCTTTTCGGATTATTTATTGACCCAGATTGGTACAATAAAGTTTTTATCAATTGTCATAACCTCTTTTCCACCTTTGTTTTCAAAGCTTACTGTGCTGATGTACATGTGGCGCGGATGAATATTTGTTGTGCTGTTGTGGGCATGAAATACAATCCGCAGCTTTCCCTCTTTATCGGTAAACATGGCGCTGTGTCCAACTCCCACAAGGTCGCCTGGTTTCTGAAAAATCGGATTGCCTTCATATTTTGCCCAGGGACCTGTAATGTTGGTGGCGGTGGCCACTCCAACGCCATAAAACTGACTTTCGTAGCTATTGGCCGAATATGTCATGTGATAAACTCCATTCCTTTTTACAATAAATGAACCTTCGTTTACCCGCGGCCATACTTCTTCCCAGGGCTGCGAAACGTTGATGCACTTTTTCATTGTTACCGGTTTAATGTCGATGAGGTTACTTTCCAGTTCAGCCACCCAAATATTCAGGCCATCGTTAAAACGGTCGAAAAGAAGGTAAGGTTTCCCGTCATCATCGATAAACAGCGAATTGTCGATGCACTTTTCATCTTCGATCATTGGTTTCTGGATGTCCTGTTTGAAAGGCCCGAGCGGACTGTTGCTGGTTGCAACGCAAATGTGTTCGTTGGCCGAATAGTACATGTAAAACTTTCCGTTTACGTGGTATACCTCCGGAGCCCAGAACCAGCGGTCGGCCCATACATCGTCTTTGTGGAGAGCAAGACTGGTGGTACTGCTCCATTTTTGCAGGTCGTCGGAAACAAACACCGCAATACCACTGTCGGAATACGTTCCGTAGGCATAATATTTTCCCTCCCAAAGCATGATAAACGGATCGCCAAGCGGTACTTTTACAATTTCAGGAGTGGGATCGTCAATTGGACGGGGTTCAGGGTCATTTGCTTTGCAGGAAACGATTTGCATAACCAATATCAGGAATATCAATGAGAACAAGTGTTTTTTCATCCGAATATAATTTGTTTTTTAATTGCCGGATGGAACTCGCATGAGAGATATTCATCCTTGTTTGTGTTCAACGAACATGCTCGTTTCATAACTGTAAATTTATCAGCTAAACGGGAAAATATAATCTTGAACGATAAATGCAAATTAAGCGTTGAAATATCGTTTTTAAATTGAACCCGCTTCGGGGTTCCAAATCACATCATTCTATTTACCACGAGTTTACACCCGCGGTTATTCAGATTAAATCCTTTCAGGATTTTTTCTTTGAAACCACGAATGTGGTTTAATTTGAATAACCCCGTACGAAGTGCGGGGAAGGACAATAAAGTAAATAAGAACCCCGAAGTGGGTTCAATAAGGCCCTTATTATTAGAATTATAAATAATTCCCATACAGTTTTCAACTTTTAATTCGCACGATAAATTATTTCTTCAGATCAATTCCAAAATGGCTGACCAGTTTATTGTATTCGTCTTTTGAAATGGTAATCATACAGCCATGACGCACCGAAGCGGGAAGACTGTATTTGTCCCAATCGCTGAAAAACGTATAGCCGGAAGCCTGATACCAGGGACCATTCATGTTGTCGGCAATTGACAAGCCATAAGATATACCCGGATACTGCTCGTAATACATGTACCAGATGTTCCCGTCGGGAGAAGGAATCAGCATCGGAGCTTCCCTGAAATTTGGGCTGATGGGCGCTGATGGTTCAGAATAAGGTCCGAGTAAAGAGGGTGCTTTGGCAATCCGGATGGTTTTTCCGGTGACCCAGTAAAGTGTAGGATAGGTTTCATCTTTCAGGACTGCAAAATATTGGTTGCCAATTTTCCGGATGAAAACATCGATGGTTCCCATATCCCAGTCAAACAACCGGGTTGGATGATCTGAAAACGTTTTCAGATCTTTCGACAGAACGTACAAGGTGCGCTGACTTGCCCAGTAACGCTCGGGGTCTTCTTTAGTACCTTCTTTGTGCGG
>CAMDGL010000454.1 GCA_945897845.1 Chitinophaga pinensis
TTCATTATTTTTTCCTGATTTCACCCGGAGTAAATAAATACCTCTCGAAGAAGGAAACGAAACCTGTTGGGAATTGGGATTAATATCAATGATTTTTGATCCGGTGATCGAATAAACTGTCATTGAAGATATTACTTCGGAAGCATCAACATGAATCAGATTATCGGTTTGCCACCATCTCAGCGTTACTTCATCCCCGATAGCCGATACTCCGGTAGCCATTTTAGAATTCAGTGCACCTTTTACCTGGACATATTCAGGAGTGATGGTTTTCAGCTTGACTTCGAAATTATCGAATACAATCCAATGACCGGCAGGAACCATATTTCCATCACCACTTCCTCTTATACCAAAACTTAAAGTACCATCGGTTACAGTGGCCGTTACTTTGTTCTTAACCAATCCAGTGGATACCATAAGCGAAAATGAATTTTCGTTTCCGCCACTTTTGCCAAAGAGTAAGTAGCTATTGTCGTTTGATGCGAGGGTCATTGCACTAATGTCGTATGTTCCGTTTGCTATTCCTGAAAGAGATTGTGAAAGAGCTACATGGTGCACAACTCCTTGCCAGAATGTAACACTTTTCGAACCTTCTATTCCTTTTTTCTCGATGTAAGGCATCCAATCTGTATCAGAGTTTTTAACCCAATCCAGAAAATCGCTTTCGAAATTTGGATTTACTAATGGCACATCAGGAATCCTGACAACTTCGAAATTATCGAATGTTCCCCAAACATTGGCCGGGATCATATTATCAGCACCAGCTCCTTTAAAACCAAATTTTAGCGACCCATCGGTTACACTTACCTCAAGCGAGGTTTTTGCATAAGCCGATGCTCCCTCCGGGAAAACAGTTACTGCCTTTGAAGTACCACTTTCGGCAAAAAGCGAAATTTTATCGGCTGCACTGATTTTTGCCCAAACGCTGACTTTATATTTCCCGTTTGGAACATTTAAGGTTTGTGAAGTCATCACATGGTAATCAGAACCTTTCCAAACCGCCATGTTTTTGCTTTTTTCAACGCCATCATTCTGGATGTATGGTATTCCTGGTGAATCAGAATCGCTGTTCCAGCCAGTCAGGTCACTTTCGAAACCAGGATTGTTAACTGCGATGAGCGACAACCACCGTATTTCGAAATTGTCGAATACGCCCCATCTTCCTGAAGGTACAAGGTTGTCGGTTCCTGATCCTTTTATTCCAAATTGAAGCGTTCCATCAGTTACTTCAGCAACAATTGTACGTTTAGTATGCGTCCATTCTTCGAAAGCCAGCTTCTTTTCAACCTTGTTTGATCCGCTCACAGCAAAAAGAGAAATTACATCCGATTCGCTTACTGTTGCCATAACACTTATCTGATAACGGCCATTTGGCAAACCTTTCAGCGACTGCGAAACCATGACATGATAATCGGCGCCTTTCCAAATCGAGATACTTTTCGAACCGTCAACGCCCTTTTTCTCTATGTATGGAATACCGGCATTGTCCGAGTTTATGTTCCAATCTTTCAAATCTTCTTCGAAACCGACATTTATTAAATTAACCACGGTATCACCAGCTTCCAAAGCCCGTTTAAAGGTGACAATGGCATTTTGCATACTTTTAACTGCGACAGTCAACTCTGGAAGAGTAGTAGCCAAAGTATTGGCAATGGCCACAATTTTATTAATGTCGGCTGTAAGTACTTGTTTTGCATCGTCAAAATCCGGAGTATTGGCTATTAAAGCTTTAGCAGAAAGGATTTCGACGATTAATTCTTTCATTTTTGCCAGATAAGAAACTGAATTATTAAAATCAGCCACTACACTTTTTGAGTCAGCGAGTACAGTCTTTGCTTTGTTAATTGCCACAAGTATTCCGGAAGCTATTTTCGGATCGTCCACACTGGCTAAAGTTGAATGATATGTTTGTGCTTCAACAATTGCAGTTACGAGGCTTTTAGCAGCGGCCAGTTCAGCTTTCAGACCATCAACTTTGGTATAGTCAACGCTGGTTCCGTTCATGAATTTCTCAACATTGGCAACAACTAAATTGAACGAAGTTTTTAAACTTTCTTCAGCGCCCGACCCATTAATAAACACCTTTGCATCGGCAACACTTTGATCAAAATCTGAAAAGCTTATGAATTTTACTGTAGCGACATCAATCGTTTTCTGGAAAGCCAACATTTGGGCTTCGGTTCCAAATACACGGGTTTCACGAGCCTTTTCAAGTACATAAAACAAATCGGCACGTGCTGCTTCCGAAATTTTCGGTTTGGTATCGTATAACTGTTGACCACGTTCAATGGCAGAGATAAAAAGTGCCATCGGGTTAAACTCGACGAGTTTGTAGACCTTCATGGCGGCATTTGCCTTTGTTATTGATGTAGTTTTTACACCAGTAAACGAAGCAACTCCTTTTGAATTGACATTTAGAGCATCGCCTCCGGGGGTATATTCGACACCATACAGCCCGCTGGGCTTTTCAATGGTTTCCAAGGCCTGCCAGCCTTCAAATACGTGTTTAAACCTAAAAATCAACTCCAGATCCTTTTCCTGATCGCCTTCACGTCCGCCGCTTTGCGGTTCGAGATAAGCATTCCAACTCCATGATTTCAAGAAATGTTTAGCTGTCAGTGATTCATCCAGATTACGAACATTGATGTATCCGGGATGTTGATCGGGTGTTTCAAAAACCCAAAGCTGTGAGTTTGAACCATCGAAATAATTTGAGTAAGAAACCGCCTCATTCCAACCTGCGCTAGCCTTGTAGCTTAGTACTTTTTCGTTACCTGCCCCGTCGTAAATAACCATGTAATATTTTGTCCCATCAAACTTGGGAACAAAATCAGCTTGCGCCCGCACGAAAGTGATGGAGCAAATCGCCAATATGATTGTAATTAGATTCTTCATAATCATTTTGTTTTAAATTTATGCAAAACACTTTTACCAGCCACTGTTTTGGGTTAACCCATTATTCACGTCGCGTTGCGGAATTGGATAAAGATTCATCCTATCTTCAAAATAGCGGTCTTCCAGTTTTTGTTTCTGGTAATTAAAGGTTCCGTCAGCATTTTTGGTCACTTCCATTTTGTAAATGGGCTGATTGAGTACGCTTTTAGCTAAACCCCAGCGACGAAGATCCCATGCACGCTGATCTTCAAAAGCCAGTTCGATAAAACGCTCTTCTTTTATCCGTTCACGAAGTTGTTCTTTCGAAATGCCACTAAGTGGTAATTCGGCAAGTCCGCCATGACGTACTATTGTTTGGTTCAGAATTGTGGTTGCTGTAAGGTACGAAGTTCCCAGTGTTGCAGGACCGTATAATTCGTTTACAGCTTCAGCCCAAATCAGAATAATATCGGCAAACCTGAAGATTGGCCATTCGCGATTTGACGATTGTCCCTGGCGAAGGTCGAGCGTAGGGTTAATAAACTTACGTAAATAATACCCGGTACGTGTTCCATTGTCGCGGTCCATTCCATCTAATCCTCCTCTGAATATCTCAATTTTTCGTGCCTGAACATTCCGTTCTTTCCAATCGCTGTTGTTTACAATAGCAGTCTGTAAAAGCCGATTATCTCTTCCTGCATAAGGA
>CAMDGL010000455.1 GCA_945897845.1 Chitinophaga pinensis
AGCAATTGCAGAAAAAAGTAGGCAAACATGGCACCGGCACAAATCTTCGATAATCCGTGAAGGATTCCCTTCTCTGCTTTGTGGTTTTTCTCACTAATTTGGCTCGAAAATACTTTGTGACTGATAGTCCCCTCGAAAATGACCATTGAAAGTCCGGCGAAAATACTGGATACCAAAAACAGTATGGGAATAAATTCGGAATACCACAGTGGATGGATCTTGTCTTTTGCCATTAGAAAGAGCGCGCCCAATCCTGATTGATGAAGTGTTGACAAGGTGATTCCGAAGATGACGGCGGCAATGGTCATTCCTGAAAGAATCTTCCGTGCACGCTTTGCACCGAGCCATTCGGCAATAGCAGGCGAGAACTCGATGAGTTCGGCAAGCATGTAAAGCAAAAAATGCCAGGCCACCAAAAACAGCACCGAGCTGGTGCCAAAACCGTTGCCAATGATTGGATTGATTACATTCCATGGGCGTCCCAAATCGAGAAGCAAAGCACCGGCATAAAAAACGTACGCCAAAAAGCCATTCAATACAGTGATTCTGACGATCGAATGGTATTTATCCATCTTCAGTATATAAACCATGAACGTAAGTACATAAGCGCCGCCGGCAAATGCAACGCCGGTAACTACGTCAAAACCAATCCATAATCCCCAGGGAATTTCCTGGGTCAGGTTTGTAATTGAACCGATTCCATAAATAAACCGGTAAACGATCAACCCCAATCCCAGAAGCATGATTGGAATAGAAATGATATTAAATGGGGTTAGCCATTTCCCTCTGGGTTTTAATTCGTGTAATAAAAATTGCCAGATGGATTTTCCATCATTGTCTTTTGCAAGAGTGATTGCCGTGTTATTCATTGTCTTCTTCTTTAGGTTTATTGTTGTTTTTAGTTGCTTCGTGCACCCCAAGCAGGAGTGTGGGTAGCAGGACGAAAACGGCAGGAACGCTGTAAAGGAATCCTTTCGAAAGTGACGGGTAGGAAACATTCTGAAGTTTAGGATTAAATCCCACCTCATTAAACGATGCAGGCGAGAGGTATAAATAACCTGTTCCACCGGCCACATTTTCGCCGTAAATCTGGTCAATATAATTGTCAGGACTCTCAGCAATTCTTTTCCGTGCTTCAGCCAGAAGTTCTCTACGAGTTCCAAACATTATTGCTTCTCCGGGGCAGGCTTCGGCGCACGATGGTATCTCGCCTTTTATGATCCTGTCGTAACACATGTCGCATTTCTGAATTTTTGGATTTGCGCTGAGATATTCAAATTTCGGCACATCAAATGGGCATGAAACCATACAATACCTGCAACCCATACATTTGTCTTCCCTCCAGATTACCGGGCCCTCCTTTGTTTTATACATTGCCTGTGTAAGGCAGGCGGCGGCACAGGCAGGTTCATTGCAATGCATGCACTGGTTTCTTACAAAAACTTCCCCTTTTGATGTGGTGTAACTATTTATGACACATCTTTGAGTTTCGCTTGTTTTTCGCAATACATCCACTTTTATTTCATCCACAGGTTCAGGAAGATTGTGTGCTTTTGCGCAGGCTTTTTCGCATTCCTGGCATCCAACACAGCGCGATGCATCGTAAAGCATTCCCCTAAATTCTATTCCGCTATTTTCAGGAGTCGTGGCTCCGGCACTTTTCCCAACGGTGAGGGCAAGCCCTGCAATCCCGATGGTTTTAAAAAAGTTTCGACGATCTATACTCATAATTTCAGTTGTTTATGGTTATAAGAGAGAATTCGAACGATTAAACTATTTGGATGCGTCAATGAATTTTGTCTGAAAATCTTCCCAAACTTCAGGTTCAAGGTCAGCCAAAACATTGTCAGTTAGTTCTCCGCCATCCTGAAGTATGATGTGCTGATATACCAAGGAGTTCGACCTTGCCGACGCAGCGAAGAAATCTTTAAGCCGGGCAAATTCATCCTGAAGCCATTCCCTGTAATTTTCACCCATAAACAGGAACTGGATTTCACGCAGCCAATTTTTGGGTTCAATCACATAAATCCAACCATCAGAAAATGGTGCAGTATTAATGGCAGAAGTATCTGAAATCAGTTTCTTGTTTTGTTCCTTAATTGTTCCTGAAATCGGTGCATAAATGTCTAATTGTTTGCCATTCCGGATGATCGTAAGAATTTTCTCGCCTTTTCTCACCATTTCTCCTGATTCTTTCATTTTTATCCGGGTGAGTGTACCAGTGATATGTTGAAGAAAATCATCAATTCCCACTTTCACCATACCATCTTTTTCCATGAATGCCCAGGTATGGGTTTTATCGAAGTAAAGTCCTTTGGGCGCCAATACTGAATTTTCATCAAATGCCGGTGTGAAATTGAAATCCTCATCAGATACCGGTGATTTTTTATTTCTGAAATACCTGACCAACAATGCGATCATTGATGCAGTAATTACAACCGCCAACAGTATCAGCAGCAACATTTGTGCAGTTAATGGCTTATTATTAGACTGAGCTACTGCAACTTCAGTTCCGGCTAAATCATCAATGTTTGCTTGTTTTTCGATGCTGGCGAGATCGCTGTATCCGTTTTTATTCAGCAATTGCTGTCCGTCAGCGAGTATCCAGGTCAGGAATGACAATGTATTTTTATCTGTAGGTTTTGAAGAAGAAACGGCATAAATATATCCGCTTAAATCACGGGGATATTTCCCAATCCAAACGCCCCTTGTGAAAGCATTCAGGTTTTTATAAATATTTTCAAAATTATCAATCCGTCCATTCTTGTTTTTATCGATCGGAAGAAGCTTGATATTTTCAGTTAACTCACTCGTTGTCACATTGAGAACATCGGTTAGTTTGCAAAATCCGATGGCGTAAATATCTTTCTGAATGGACGAAATGAGTTCAGCTGCTGTTGCTACCGTAATTCCATTTATTACTGAAGAGTTTGTTTTGCTGAAATTTGCGATGTTCGCCTTCACTGAAGCATTGTCAATAACGAAGTAATTGATGGATGCATTCTTTCCGCCATCAATCATGGTTTCCCAATTCTGCTTTTTAGGATTGGACAAAAGTTGAGCAAACTCTTCTGCGGAAATACCCTGACGACAGATCTCATTCAACATTGGATTTTTTGCATTAAAAACCGGCACAATCACATCGTGACCAATTTCCATTTTCCAGGTTGCTTCGTCATTTTCTTCTGAAATGAAGCGAAGATCACTACCTGTGATTGTCTGATTTTCAGTGCTGTTTATAACGATTTTCAGGCCCGGGTTCAATCTGCCATATTCGGTAGCCCAAATTGTTGCCAGATTGCTCAACTCCGGAGAACTTGTGATTTTTAATGTATTCTCTTTGGAGGTTGTGGCTTGAACTCCAGTTTGGTTGTCAGTTGTTGCATTGCAAATTCCTGTATTGCAAAAAAACAGAAGTGACAACCCGATGATTAATACTGAAACATTTTTCATGATATTGAATTTAAAAGTGTTCTTGAAATTTGGCCTTCGATCCCGGATAAGTATAGAATCCGGAATTTGTTTTTGGCCAATTCAACAACAGTGCCAATCATAAAA
>CAMDGL010000456.1 GCA_945897845.1 Chitinophaga pinensis
TGATGCGGCTGAAAGTTTTGCGCCACTCTGAGGCATAAAACCGGATGCTGATTCGTCTCTGCCAACACGGTCGATGATCGACGAAATTTTACTTTTTGTAACCGAGTAATCGTCCCACTTAAAAGGATGCGTGCCACCTGTAACATGGCATGGAGCGCATGATGATGTTAGCAATGGCTTAACATCCTTTGTGTAGGTAACTTTCGTATCAGAAACAACTTCAGGATCTTCGTCTTTTGAACATGCACTAAAAAAAATGATTGCTGAGCAAGCCAGTTAGGCAAATAGTTTGTTTTCCACACGGCGAATTTTGAATTGAAAAGTGTTCCGTTTCTCCTAATTTTCGAGAAGACCGTCGGTAACCCATTGTTTCAATGTATTAATTTGTGCCGCTGTCAATTGTGTTCCAACCTTAGGCATAAAACCTGAACTACCTGGCGCTCTCTGTACGCGATCAAGAATTGAGGCAATTTTTGCTTTTGTTTGAGCATAATCATCCCACTTATTCGGATTAGCGCCACCAGTCAAATGGCATGGAGTGCAGGAAGCGACAAGAAGTGGCTTAACATTGGATACATAGTTAATTTTCACAACGGGAACCGGCGTTTTACTGGCGGTGTTGTTTCCAGCCATTGGATCGGTTTCTGTTCCGGCGATTGTAACTGCATGGACATAAGGTCCGGCAGCATTCACTTTTGCAATTATAGTCAGAGTAGCACTGGCTCCACTTGCCAGTTTCCCAATTGTCCAGGTCGTACCAGCCCAGGTTCCTACCGATGGTGTAGCGCTTACCAGCGTATAACCTGCCGGAATGTTATCTGTTACAGTAACGCCCGTCGCTTCACTCGGGCCACTGTTTTGAACAGTGATTGTAAACGTAACATCCTTTCCAACAACAGGAGTTTCGCTGCTGACAGTTTGTGAAACAGAAAGGTCAGTTGACGGGTCATCCTCTTCAGTACAGGCATTAAAGAATAAGAAACCCGAACAAAGGAACAGCGTAAAGATTTTGTTTTTCATTTGCATAGCTTTAAGGGTTAATAATTATTTGAATCAATTTTATCACAATAAGAGACTAACAAGTCTTATATTAAAATGTTCACCAAAAAAAAGGTGGTCTGTAATTTCTACAGCCACCTTTTGAAATTTTTTTCTGAACTTCTAATTCAGCTTTTTTAAAACCTCTATTTTTAAAGGTTCAAGATACTTTTTTATTATTGCCCAAATCATTGAAGAATCAACTGCGTCATAGGTATGAATTAGTCGATTGCGAAACCCAACTATTTTTCGGGCATTTTCAAGAGTCTGATCAGGGAATAGCTTGTCGAATTTATTTACCGCTTCTCCAATGATTCCCAATTGCCGTTCTACTGCGCTCTGGGTTTTCAAATCTGAAACATATTCGCTGTAATTACTGACAGAAGATGTGAATTGGTCAATCAACTCAATCGCACGTATAATATCAGACAAATACTTTTTCCCCTGCTCTGTCATATATTAGAATCTTGTTTGAATCAATACTCTTACGTAGGAAAGGATTATGGATTGAAGAATCGGTCAAAAGATCAACTTTTCGGCGAAAAAAACTCTCAAGCAAATCCCATAACGAGATCAATTTTTCGCCTCGTTCTATCGGATCGCTATCGTCAATTTCCACTAGTAAGTCAATGTCGCTTTTTTCAAAATCAAACCGATCGGTAACAGAAGAACCAAAAGCATACAGGTATTTTACCTGGTGCTTCTGACACAAAGCCTCAAAATCTTTCTTTCTGGTCGATATCTCATCTTTTACAAACATGAATCAAATATACAATTCATAAATGGTTTTTCACTTCTGTTACTTTTCACTTCTCACCTTGCCCGAACCGGTTATTGCCTGATCGATCATAGGTTTTCCTTTATAAGTCACATTTCCGGAGCCAGCCATACGGACGTACAGATTTTTATTGGCCTCAACCTCCACATTTCCGGAGCCTGAAACTTTAACCGTCACATCGTCGGCAGGATATTTCATGCCTTTGAAATTTCCACTTCCCGAAATATTAACGCTTAAATCCTGCGCTGGGGTTTCGCCGGCCAGAATAATATTGCCTGAACCTGAAATGGTAGTTTTTACCCGTTCGGCAGTAAGCTCCGAAAGTTTGATGTTTCCGCTTCCGCTAACAGCCAGATCGATGATCTTGGATTTGATTTCGTCTTCGGCAATAATATCGCCCGAGCCAGCCACGCCCAATCCGTTAATTTCAGGTGTGGTAATGTAAATTGTTATTTCGCCCGGATTAAAAGTTGTCCATAAATAGTTTTTGTTGGGAAACCTGATAATCAGTTTTCCGTCTTTCACCTCGGTAATTATCTCCTCCAAAGTAGAAGGTTTGGCAACAATTTCGATGCCTTTTTGCGCACCTTGTTCAAGGTGAACAGTCGCTCCAATCCGGAGTGAAATTTCGGTAAAAGGATCAACTTTACGGGTTTCTTCGTCGGCCTGAACCTGAATGCCCGTCAGGATAAATGCGAATAGAATGAATGTTGCTAATTGTGTTTTCATGATTGTTATTTAATAGATTGTTTGTTCTGAACTTCTAAACGAATTTATAGACGGCAAATTATTTGGGAAGTTGCAAAATGGTAAAAATAATTTGATTGCAGGTACACCCAATCCAAAGGTTGAACTTTTTTCTCCATTCACCAGCATGTCCGATAACTTGCAGGCGAATATCCTCTATTCACCTTTTAGATTTGATAAATCAATACCGAATCTGTAATTTCACGATCATAATTATTTAAAAATCACCCAAACCTTTATTGGGTTAAAAAACTAATACCAAAATTAACAACAATGAACTCAACTCTGATCTTCGTAATTGTTATCGCTTTAATTCTTCTGCTTGTATTTATTTCTGTTTTCAACAGCCTGACCAATAAAAAGAACCAGGTAAGCAATGCTTTTGGCACTATCGATGTTCAGCTAAAAAATCGTTACGACCTGATTCCCAATTTGGTTGCCACCGTTCAGCAATATGCAACCCATGAAAAAGAGCTGCTGACCAAAATTACCGAATTACGCTCAAAAGCACTTCAGCATGATCTTGCTCCCGAAGATCGCGTTAAACTTGACAACCAGATATCTTCAGCTCTTTCAGGATTGATGGTTGCAGTTGAAAATTATCCCGACCTGAAAGCGAGCCAAAACTTTATTGACCTGCAACGGTCGTTGAACGAAGTTGAATCGCAGATTGCCGCGGCCCGCCGGGCTTATAATGCTGCTGTAACCGATTTCAACAATGCCATCG
Source organism: Chitinophaga pinensis (assembly GCA_945897845.1). Taxonomy (GTDB): domain Bacteria; phylum Bacteroidota; class Bacteroidia; order Bacteroidales; family Prolixibacteraceae; genus Aquipluma. The sequence goes on from CAMDGL010000456.1 coordinate 3,291, forward strand.
AAATGTTTCCGGGAAACCTGCTTGCCGGGATGATGCTCCTGAAAACCAAACAAGTATTTACAGCAACCGAAACCGAACGGGGAAATGTGAACGTTAAGAATCTTTTTCAGTCTCAAATTTAGCTTCAGATGGCATCGGCAAACGAATTAAAACTGCTTTACGAAAATCAGTTAAAAGAAAAACTGGGCGCGCTTGAATCGACCCGCAAAAAGATTCTAAAAAGATACCTGCTTACCTTTTTGTTTTTGGCAGGCCTGACAGCTG
>CAMDGL010000457.1 GCA_945897845.1 Chitinophaga pinensis
CTTTTTGGAGCAATCGGCATGACTTATCTCGGAATCAGGGAATTCCCGAGTGTTGATCCGCCGATTATTTCGGTGAGTACTTCCTACCCTGGAGCTAATTCTGATGTTATTGAAACGCAAATAACAGAACCGCTTGAACAATCGATAAACGGGATACCTGGTATCAGAACTTTATCAAGCCGAAGCAGTCAGGGCCGCAGTGAAGTAACTGTGGAATTCGAACTTACTGTCGATTTGGAAACTGCGGCCAACGACGTTCGTGATAAGGTTTCTCAGGCACAGCGGTTTCTTCCGCGCGACTGTGACCCGCCAACAGTTTCGAAAATGGATGCCGATGCAAATCCTATCATGTTTATTGCCGTTAAAAGTCCGAAACGATCGTTACTGGAATTATCGGAAATTGCTGAACTCACTTTTAAGGAACAACTTCAGACCATCTCCGGCGTAAGCGCAATTTCAATCTGGGGCGAAAAACGATATGCCATGAGAATCTGGCTCGACCCGGCCAAACTTGCAGGTTATCAAATGACACCACTCGATGTGCGAAATGCAATAACCCGTGAAAATGTGGAGTTGCCGGCTGGTAGTATTGAAGGTTCAAATACTGAACTTACAATCAGGGCACTTGGTTTGATGAAAACCCCGGAAGAATTTAACAGCCTCATATTAAAACAATCGGGCGACCAGTTGATCAGGGTTCGCGATATAGGACGTGCAGAACTCGGACCTGAAGATTTACGGGGTATCATGAAAATGAACGGAATTCCAATGGTTGGTACTGTAATTACACCGCAACCCGGTGCCAACCACATCGAAATTGTTGATGAAGTGTACGAAAGACTTGAGTTTATTAAGAAAGACCTCCCCGAAGATGTTGAAATTGAAGTTGGCTTTGACAATACTGAATACATTCGAACCTCAATTAAGGAAGTACTTGATACGATTTACATTGCATTTTTACTTGTTGTAGTAATTATTTTCCTGTTCCTCCGCGACTGGCGCACAACACTGATACCAATTATTGTAATTCCTGTTTCACTTGTTGGTTCATTCTTTATCATGTACATTGCCGGTTATACCATCAACGTTTTAACCTTACTCGCAATAGTACTTTCCATTGGACTTGTAGTTGACGATGCCATTGTTATGATGGAAAATATTTATGTAAAAATTGAGCAGGGAATGACTCCTTTGGAAGCTGGTATAAAAGGAGCAAATGAAATATTTTTTGCCATTATCGCAACTACAATTACCCTCATTGCAGTTTTCTTCCCCATTGTTTTTCTGGAAGGAATGACAGGCAGGCTTTTCCGTGAATTCAGTATTGTAATTGCCGGATCAGTAGCGATTTCAGCTTTTGTGGCACTAACACTTACTCCCATGCTGGCCACCAAAATGTTAAAATCCCGCCACCAAAGAAGCAAAGCATATAATTACTCCGAAAAATTCTTTATCTGGTTAAACGAAAGTTACCGCAGTTCGCTGGAAACCTTGCTGAAACGAAAATATATTTCGCTGATAATCATTTTTATTTCGGTAGTTTTAATTGCCATTCTGTGGAAAGCTATTCCTGCAGAAATGGCTCCATTGGAAGACCGTTCGCAACTGACCATCAGAACTACGATGCCCGAAGGTTCAACTTATGAATTTAACCTGGCATACAATCAGGACATTACAACACTGGTAGAACAAAAAGTACCGGAGGGCGACAAGATTACATCAATGGTGAGAGGAAGTATGACGTTTGTGAGGGTGGTATTGGTTGGTCCCGATGAAAGAGACAGGTCGCAGCAGGAAATTGCCAACCGGTTAACTGCCGATTTACGAAAAATGACCAAGGCAAGGGCAATGGTTATTCAGCAATCGACATTCGGTGGAAGACGCGCAGGACAGCCTATTCAGTATGTTTTACAAGCGCCGAATATTGAAAAACTACGCGAAATTATACCCGCTTTTATGGCCGAAGTGCAAGACAATCCCATATTTTCAATGCCCGACATCGACCTGAAATTCACAAAACCTGAGCTTCAGATTGTAATCAATCGCGACAAAGCCAATTTACTGGGAGTATCAACACAAAATATTGGTCAAACGTTGCAACTTGCGTTGAGTGGCCAGCGATTTGGATATTTTATCATGAACGGAAAACAATACCAGATTTTGGGTGAACTTGCCCGTCAGGACCGCAACAAACCACTCGACCTGAAATCGCTGTATGTTAGGAACAATACAGGGCAGATGGTTCAGCTCGATAATTTTGTGGAACTCGAGGAAGCAACAGCGCCGCCGCAGTTATATAGGTATAACCGGTTTGTGGCTGCCACGGTATCCGCTGGTCTGGCCGAAGGAAAAACCATCAGCGAGGGTCTTGAGGAAATGGATAAAATAGCAGCAAAAGTACTTGATGATTCATTCAGGACAGCGCTTGCAGGAGATTCCAAAGACTTTACGGAAAGCTCTTCGAGTCTGATGTTTGCATTTCTTCTCGCCATAGTTTTGATCTTTCTTGTACTTTCGGCTCAGTTCGAGAGTTTTAAAGACCCGATTATTGTAATGATGACCGTGCCATTGGCTCTGGTTGGGGCACTCGTATTTATGTGGTATTTCGGTATCACCATGAATATTTTCAGCCAGATTGGAATTATCATGCTGATTGGCCTGGTTTCGAAAAACGGAATATTGATAGTTGAATTTGCCAACCAGCGTAAAGAAGCCGGAATGAACAAGTTTGATGCCATCAGTTTTGCATCGGCAGCCCGTTTAAGACCTATTTTAATGACGAGTTTTTCTACCATTCTGGGTATTTTGCCGCTCGCAATTGGTTTGGGCGAAGGCGCACAAAGTCGTGTTGCAATGGGTATTGCAGTAGTTGGAGGGCTAACCATTTCAACCTTTTTAACATTGTATGTTGTTCCCTCAATTTATTTGTTTATTTCGAGTGAAACAAAAATTAAAACTGATGAATTATCCCGATCTGAAAAAATTGAATTATATGAAAACTAACAGGATTATTATTGCCATTTTATTCATCCTGATTTCTTTTCAAAATCTCAGTTCTCAGGAAATTTATGATTTAAGCCAATGCGTAATTTCAGGACTTGAAAACAACTTTTCGCTGAAAATTGCCAAAACACAGGAACAGGTATCTGACAATAATTACACCCTCGGAAATGCCGGTTATCTTCCAACGATTACAACCACAAACCGGTTTGGAGGTAATTTAAATAACACCAACCAGAATTTGAGTGATGGTACCAAAAATACAACCAGCGGAATTCATAACAATTCGGGTACGGCCAATGTGAATCTCGACCTCACTATTTTCAGGGGTTTCCAGGTTCAAACTACCTATCAGAAATTAAATGAACTAAAAAAGATAGGCGAATTAAGCACTCAAATGGACATTGAAAATGTGGTATCGAGAATTATTGCCGAATACTATCTTTATGTACAGCAACTCAACTTATCGAAAAACCTGGCTTATGCAGTTGAACTCTCACGCGAGCGGGTGAGAATCGACGAACAGAGATATTT
>CAMDGL010000458.1 GCA_945897845.1 Chitinophaga pinensis
GTGCCGCCCAGACCCGATCCAAAACCGGTGCCGAATCAACAAAACAACGGCCTTCACAAGTGGCAATTTCCGATTGAATAAATGTCAGCAATTCGCCAAGTTTGTCTTTCATCACAAAATGGTAATCGGTACCAAAAGCATATTTGGAAAGAACAGGAGCTTCCGGATCAGTTTGTTTTTCGGCAGGAAAATAATTCAGCAAAACAGAAATGACAGTTTTTGCATTTTCAACCAGAATACGGGGATCGAGACGTTTTTCAAGATTGTTTGCCATGTAACCCATTTCCCCATGCATATCATTCGCCAACCAATTTTCCAACCTGTGTTTTTCTTCGTTCAGAAACCTTGCTTCCGAAACACCGCAATCCAAAAATCCAAGTTCTTTGGCTTTGTTCCTGATTCGATCTGAAGCATTATCGGTTTTCTGTTGCATAAGCTGAATTTCTTTTGATCAAAAATAGTTGATTTTATCCTTTCTTTACAATAAATAAGTATTTTTACAGCAACCAAATAAACAAAAAAGTCAAACCAAGAAGCAACTTATCCGTGAATAAAATATATAATTCAACCTTCCTGAAAGTAATTTTCGTTTCCATCTTTTTACTTCAACTGCACCTTTCTCTTTTTGCACAAGACGTTCAGGAGAAGATAATTAACGGTAAATTCCAAAAAGTCAGTCTTCAGGAATTTTTCAATACCATCGAAAAGGAACATCATATCCGCTTTTATTACAGGCCGGAATGGATAAAAACCTATCAGGTAAATCAGGAATTTAAAGAAATGCCATTGATTCAGGTTCTCAATCTGCTGTTCGACAGGCAGTCACTTTCTTTTCGGTTTTTCCAGAACAATTCGGTGGTGATCTTCCCTAAAGGAATTGATGGCCGGCAAAAAACAGGGTCAGACGAACCTCAGATACTGGTTATTGGCGATCCGCTGAACGAAGGCCGATATACAACTGCCAAAATAAAAGGGAAAGTGATTGATGGAAAAAACAGCGAACCGCTTGCCGGAGCGGCGGTTTTTCACCCTCAAACCGGAATCGGAACCACCACCAATGCAAAAGGATCGTATGAAATGGATTTGCCAACCGGTGACCACACGCTTCAGGTTTCATTTATGGGATACGAGGTTTTAAACCAGAAAATAAAGCTAATTGAAAACGGAAATGCCAACTTCGAAATTTTTGAAGAAACCCACAGTCTGGATGAAGTGACAGTTAAAGGCGATGATAGCAAAGCATCGAAGGCCCAAATGAGCATGGTCAGAGTTAATTCAAGAATAATGAGGGAACTTCCGGTGATGATGGGCGAAGCCGATGTAATAAAAAGCATGATCATGATGCCGGGAGTACAAAGCGTTGGAGAAATGTCGTCGGGCATCAATGTAAGGGGAGGAAATACCGATCAAAATCTGATATTGATGGATGGGGCGCCTGTTTTCAACACTTCTCACTTGTTTGGCTTTTTTTCACTGATCAATCCTGATGCGGTAAAAGATGTGATTTTGTTCAAGGGAGGAATCCCGGCTTCGTATGGCGAGCGCGTTTCGTCAATCATGGATGTCCAGCTCAAAGAAGGCAATACCAAAAACCTTCAGTTTTATGGCGGTATTGGCCTTATCAACAGTCGATTTACGCTGGAAGGGCCGTTCGTAAAGAAAAAGAAAAGCACGTTCCTGATTGGCGGTCGTTCAACCTATTCAGACTGGTTGATGAGACAATCGAAAAATACGCAGTTTATGAACAGTGTGGCCCATTTTTACGATGTAAACGGAACCGTTAATCTTGTAATGGGCGAAAAAAACAATCTGAAACTGATGGGTTACCACAGCAACGATGTTTTTAACCTGAATTCAAGTTCGCTTTATACCTACGGAAATTTAATCGGTTCGGCAAACTGGAAAATGAACATTTCAAAAAGCCTGATTTCGAACCTGACTTTGGCTTACAGCAAATACGATTTTCAGCTCGATCAAAAAGACCCGAATCTTACCGAAGACGATTATTCATTGTTTACAGGTCTGGAATATGGCAGCATGAAATACATTCTTTCGTGGTTGCCCACCGAAAAACACCGGGTAAATGCAGGTTTTCAGGCAATCGGGTATAAAGTTATCCCCGGAGAAATCCACCCGACAAATAATCCGACAAATGTAATTCCTGAGAAAGTTGCCAATGAACAGTCGATTGAACTTGGGGCTTTTATTGATGATGATTTTGATTTATCAGAAAAAACCGCTCTCAATATAGGCATTCGTTATGCCCGTTTCATGAGCATGGGGCCAACAACGGTATTGGAATACGACCCGAAACAGACCATCAACTCAGGTTCGGTAATCGATTCAGCCATTTTCAAATCAGGCGAAATAGCCAAAATGTACCACGGCATCGAACCCCGCCTGGCACTGAGATTCGATTTGAACAGTGGCGGATCCATCAGGTTTAGCTATCAGCGGATCCATCAGTTTATGAACCAGATTTCGAATACTTCGGTAATTTCGCCTGCAGATTTCTGGAAATCGGCCGATGCCCACATCAGTCCGCTTATCAGCGACCAGATTGCCATCGGTTTGTTCAAAACCCCAAAGAAAGGGTTGTTCGAAACATCTGTCGAATTGTATTACAAAAATCTGCAGAACCTTCTGGAATATAAAAACGGAGCGATATTGGTAATGAACCACCATATTGAAGCCGACATTATCAATGCCGATGGTCATTCCTACGGACTCGAATTGTACCTGAAGAAAAATTTAGGCAGGCTGAACGGCTGGGTCAGTTACACCTACTCGCGTACCATGCGGCAAACCGACAATGATTTTGATGAAGAAGTGATCAATGCCCGGAAGTTTTATCCTTCGGTTTACGACAAACCCCATGATCTGTCAACAGTCCTGAATTACCAGATTAGCCGTCGCTGGCGGTTTTCAGGCAATTTTGTGCTTTCCTCCGGAAGGCCAATCACCTTGCCCGAACAGAAATATATATTTGATGGCCGTCAGGTGGTTTATTACTCCGACCGGAACAAATACCGTATGCCACCCTACCACCGGGCTGATGTGAGCATCACGATCGACGAAAACCTCCGCAGAAAGCGCATGTGGAAAGGAAGCTGGACATTCTCGGTCTATAATCTTTATGGCCGGAAAAACCCATATTCCGTATTTTACCGAAAAGATCCGTCTATTCAACTGACAGATAAAAATCAGTATGCCATCTATAAACTTTCGGTTATTGGCGTGCCTGTTCCATCGATTACCTATAATTTCAAATTTTAATGCGAAAAGAAATTATATACCTGTTTTTATTCGCATTACTCTCTGTTTCGTGCGAAGAGTATTACCAACCAAAACTGGATGAAGTTCCGGGCATTTTGGTCGTTGAATCACATTTGACGAACGACTCGCGGCAGAATTTCGTAAAACTGACGAAAACGCTGGGTTTTTACAGCAGCACTCAAATGGAAAAAGTAAATGGCGCCAAAGTGGAACTTATACCAATAGGAAAAGAGAC
>CAMDGL010000459.1 GCA_945897845.1 Chitinophaga pinensis
CGAAACAATTTTGAGGTAAGCGCCAGACCCAGCAAACGCGGCATCTGACCTGCTGTGGGCGAAATATCAGCTGATGAATTTTTTTGCTCCGTAAGGTTTTTCCAATCTCCTTTATGATCAAGGCTGCGAGTTGCAAAATGATTGTTCATCAGGCGCCCGGCATTCATGGGATTGAATCCGGCATCGGTATCGCCGTATATCTGTGCAAAAATTTCCTCAATACTCATCAGTCCGGCAGCGAGCATAAAAGTTTGATCGCGGTAATATCCTGAGCGCCAGTCGCCATTGCGGAAAACCCTTGCCATAGCAAGTTGAGCCACTTCCTTCCCGTCGCCAAAAATCCCGAACTTACCTTTACCGGTAAGCACTTCGCGCCGTCCTAAAAGACTAGCCTGCCTGCTTTCGTTTGCAGTGCGGTAATCATTTAATATTTGATGTTTATCGAAAGACTGTGAAGTTTCCTGATGTTTGGTTTTTACTGTTTTGACCGCCATGCCTGAGTAGTATTTTGCGTGTTTTATATTGGTAACAAAAATAAGGGTTTCAATGTTGCACCGGACTAATAATTTTCGGCCAGAATTTCGAAATATGCCTGTGGATGTTCACAACCCGGACAATTTTTCAGTGCCCGGTCGCTTTCATAGATAAGGCCGCATTTACGGCATATCCATTTTACTTTTTTATCCTTCTTGAAAACAGTACCATTTTCAATATTGGCAGCCAGTTTTTCGAAGCGTTCGGCATAGAATTTCTTGATCTGCCTGAATAGTTTCAACTTAGTGGCAATTTGTTTTAATCCTTCTTCCCAGGCAACAGATTCAAAATCAGCAAATAAAATCTCATTTTGGGCTTTTTCTGCCTCGGTTGCAGCTTTCAGATTCTCGTGAGTACCGGCTAAAGCTTCAGCTTTATAACTTCCCGTTATTTCCAGTTCATTGCCTTCGAGGAAACGGAACAGCGTTTTGGAATGCGACTTTTTCTGTTCAGCTGTTTCAGTGAAAATTGCGGCAATCTGCTGATATCCTTCTTTTGTGGCAATTTTGGCATACCACAGGTATTTTTGAATGGCCTGTGTTTCAATGATGAAAGCCTGCATTACGTTCCGGGCCGTTCTTGTATCTTTAAAATTGTCCATAATCAGTTTTTAAAATCCAATCAATAAAAATATGCAATAAAATCTATACATAAACATATTTTGTTGGTTTGAAACTCAATTTAGACAAGATGTTAATCAAAAGGGGCTGTATTTGAATAACTTATATGTTTAAAGAAGTATTACGTAAATTCCAGGAGATAATATAAGATTTTTTTGTGGATTAGGTTTTAACGAAATTCTTCATAATACCCGGTTTTCTGAAAAAATAAAACCGGCTAAGTTTCTTTTAACCGGTTTTAGATTGTCTTTTAGATATAAATATTATTTGGAGGTTATCCATTTAATAATTTTTTCATCCGAAGGTTTTGTCCGTGGGGATGCCATATCCACAAAATTGCCATTTTCGTCAATCATAAATTTTTGAAAATTCCAGCTTACTTCAGCATCCATTTTTCCGTTAAGTGATTTGGATGTCAGCCACTTGTAAATTGGGTCGATGTCATCTCCTTTTACCGATATTTTCTGCATCATTGGGAAAGTGACTTCGTAATTCTCAGTGCAGAATTGCTTGATTTCGGAATTTGAACCTGGTTCCTGGCTTAAAAAATTGTTTGCCGGGAAACCAATAATTACAAACTTGTCGCCGCCATATTTCAGGTAAAGTTCCTGTAAATCTTTATATTGTGGGGTTAATCCACACTTTGAAGCCGTGTTCACGACCAGGACTTTCTTCCCTTTCAGACTTGCAAGGTCAAATACTTTACCGTCAATAGTTTTTGTTTTAAAACTATGGAAATTTGCCTGTTGTGCAAAACTCATTACTCCTACTAAAAGAAGTATCACTGCAATATATAAGGTTTTCATTTTTGGGAAGTTATTATGTTTAATTATTTTTTAGAATTATTAAACATAAAACACGGTATTGATGCTGATTGTTCAGATCGTTGATGATTAAAAAATGTCTGTTGTCCGCATCGACAGGTCCATTTTATATTTTAGTAGAAATATGGTTAGTAAAATAAATCAAAAGATCATACTATAGATTCTGTCTATTTTATCATGCAATTCGCTGATTGATATATTTTTACTTTCTCTTATATATTCTTTTGCTTCAAAAAAAGCGACTATGGTTGGTGACGCAAAAACTCCATATGATGCTGACGTAGCCGGAAATTGTTCGGCATTGATAAGAATGAATTTCATTTCCGGAAAACTGCCTTCTACCAGTTCCTGCACTTTAGGCCTTAAAACTTTGCAAGGGGCACAGCTATCGTTATAAAAATATAGCAAAACAGCCTGATTTTCTTTTGTATAATTCTGAATATCATTTAATTCCATGAAGTGTTGTTTTTGTACTAAATTTTTCATTTACTCCCGCCCCGAAAAGTGCAAAATCGTATTTCACCGGATCGGAAGCGTCAAAAGTAAGCAAATTGGAGGTTAATTCTTCAACGGCTTGCCAATCGTCCTGTTTTCGGGTTAGTAAACCCAATTGCCTGGCAACTCTTCCTGAATGAAGATCGAGCGGACACATAAGGTGCGCCGGGTTGATGTTTTTCCAGATACCGAAATCCACTCCGTTTCCGTCATTTCTCACCATCCATCTCAGGTACATATTTATTCGTTTTGCAGCTGAACCTGTCATAGGATCAGGCACATGCTTCCGTGTGCGGTGAAGATGTTCATAGCCGAAAAAAAGTTCTCTGAAATTATGAATAGATTCTTTAATTGATTGATTATTAATATATCCTGATGTAAAAGCTGTTTCTAATCCGCCTTCATTTTTGTAAATCTGTTGCAAAGCATGTAAAAAATAAATACAATCTTCTCCCTGGAAAGTCCTGTGAACAAACGTTGAAAGGAAACCAAATTCCTTTTCCGAAGCATTGGTAATAAAAGCGAAAGGTGCATTCTCCATTCGATTTATCAGATCGTGGCTTTTCCTTATTATGGTAACCCTTTGTCCCCAGGCAAGTGTTGCTGCAAGGAACCCGGCAATTTCAATATCTTCCTTTTGTGTAAAAAGATGAGGAATTGCAACAGGATCATTCTCGATAAATGAAGGTTGGTTATAGAAATGTACTTTTTCTTCAAGAAATTCTTTCAGTTGATCAGGTTGGTAATTCATTTTGCAAAAGTACTCTTTTCAGTTACTTGCAGCTATGTAAAGTGCTTTCTGAAAGCTACATAAAAAAAAAACTGCCATTTTGCAACGGCAGTTTCCAGTGAAAATAAGATGTGGGAGGCTTCCTAGTTAAGAACAAATACTGCTGTAATAAGTCCTTTACCGGTTTCAATCGCTTTTTCATTTTCAGGAATCATAACATGGTGACGTGCAGGAAGTGATTTTTCAAGCCCTTTGTGTATGTATTCCATATCAACAATAGGTTTCAGTTTCAGGAATCCACCAAGAAC
>CAMDGL010000460.1 GCA_945897845.1 Chitinophaga pinensis
GGGGGAATATCACTTTGCAAAGGTATTTATCTGGGATAAAAGCATCAACCAGGTCGAACCACGAATGCTGGTTATACGCAAAACAATGTCTGCCAAGAATACCGTTGAAATAAAATATTCGTTCACCAATGCAAATCTGGAACAATACATACATCAGTCATTGGCGCATATGCAGGCACAACGGTTTTTTGTCGCACAGTGCATCAAAGAATCAAAACAAATACTGGGGTTACACCAGTTTCAAACCCGCAAGTGGCTGGCATGGCAACATCAGGTAACTTTTAACTTTTTGGTGTCTTCGTTTATTCTGAAAGAAAAACTGCTTTGTTTTGATGATTTGCCACTTCTTTCGGCAAGGGACATAAAGGAAATGTTTGTATTTAAGCTTTACAAAAAAAATGACTGAAGAACAGTTAATAGATAAAATGTTTAAACGTAACCTGATCAGACAGCGAAATATAAATAACTCGTATATAAGAATTTAAATGTGTTAAAGTAGAACTAAAGTAGGTTTAATTTCTACAAACATTCAATGTCATAAAACTTTGAAATTTAGACTTTTGACTTTATTTATTTTTTGATGCCCTCTTTTTCATAACTCCACGGTTGACGGGCTTTGTTTTTCTTGGTTTCCGTTCTCCGGGGCCTCCGAGGTTTACCTTTTTGTTTTTTTCCTTTTTCTCGTGAAAAGCACCTTGTGAATCGTTGATGGCATTGGGTTTTCCGAGATAATCCTTGTCAAACATGACCGGACGCTCTTCATCAGTGAAAATGTTCGAAACTTTCAATCCCGCCGGAAGTGGCTTTTCTTCCAAAGGCCGGTTCATGAACTTTTCTATATCAGAAAGGAATTTTGTCTCAATTTCGTTCACAAAAGTGATGGCAATTCCTTTTTTTTCAGCGCGTCCTGTTCTGCCGGTACGATGAATGTAATCTTCGGGATTTTCAGGTGTATCGAAATTGATAACGTGCGAAATATCAGCAATATCCAGTCCACGTGAAGCGACATCAGTGGCAATCAACGTGCGCGAAGTTCCACTTCTGAAACGTTCCAATGCGTTGATCCGGTAATTCTGTGATTTATTGGAATGCAGAACGCCAATCTGATCGGGAAAAACAGGGTCAAGAAGTTCGAATACCCGATCGGCAAACTGTTTGCTGGAAACAAAAATCAACACCCGCTGAAACTCTTCCGCATCGGTGAGCAAATTTTCGAGCAGGCTTATCTTGGTGTAAAAATTGGGTACCGCGTAATAATATTGGGAAATCTGTTCAAGCGGAGTTCCCTGATTTTGAATTTCAATGGTTTCAGGATCGTAAAAATAGCTGTCGATCATGGCCGCCACGTCTTCTGTGAGTGTAGCCGAAAACATCAGGTTTTGCCGTCTAACCGGCAGGCTATCCATAAAACTCATCAACTGCGGACGGAAACCAAGGTTCAGCATTTCATCTACCTCGTCGATCACCAGTTTCTGAATCGACTTCAGGCGCAAAACACCGGTCATGACCAAATCGACCAGCCGGCCGGGAGTGGCAACTATAATATCCATCCCATTGTAAACCAACTGTTTTTGTGTATTGATATTCGTTCCGCCATAAACACCGATCACCCTGACTGTCATGTATTTTGCGAGCTTTTCAATTTCGCCCACTACCTGCAAAACCAACTCGCGGGTTGGAACTACAATCAAAATCCGCGCGTGTTTCTGATCCGAATATTTCAGCTGACGAAGAATCGGCAGCAGATAGGCAAAGGTTTTTCCGGTTCCTGTTTGTGCAATTCCAACAGAATCGCGGCCCGACATCACCGCCGGATATACCAATTCCTGAATGGGTGTTGGATTCTCAAAACCCAAATCATTCAGGGCATTCAGTAGCGGAGTATTTAAATTTAATTCCTGAAAAGTCACTGTTCAAATGTTTTAATTCGCTGCAAAGGTAGTAAAGTTTACAGTCTCAGTTCTCAGTCGCAAAAATCTGTCCCGTTCAGCGATTCCAAAACTGAACACTGAACACTGAGACTGAACACTGATCACTTTCCGTCGCCTTCCCGAATCTGAACCCGCCGAATTTTCCCGCTGATGGTTTTTGGCAGTTCGGTAACAAACTCTACAATGCGCGGATATTTATACGGAGCAGTCACTTTTTTTACGTGTTCCTGAAGTTCTTTGGCCAATTCGTCGCTTGCCTGATAGTTTTTCGACAAAATGATGGTCGCCTTCACCACCTGACCACGATCGGGATCGGGAACCGCAGTAATCGCACATTCAAGCACCGCCGGGTGTTCCATCAGCGCACTTTCCACCTCAAAGGGACCAATGCGGTAACCGGAGCTTTTGATCACATCGTCGGCACGGCCAACAAACCAGTAATATCCGTCTTCATCGTGCCAGGCCATGTCGCCGGTGTAATAAACCTCGTCGTGCCATACTTTCCGCGTCAGATTTTCATCGCGGTAATACCCGTTGAACATGCCAACCGGTGGTTTTTGATCGGTATAAATTACGATTTGCCCCTCCTCTCCCACTTCGCACGAATTTCCTGCATCGTCTACCAAATCAATGCGATAACCCGGCGAAGGTTTTCCCATTGAGCCCGGTTTTGGCTCCATCCACGAATAAGTTGCCAATGCCACCGTACATTCTGTTTGTCCGTAACCTTCCATCAGCTTGATCCCAGTTGCTTCCAGAAACTGTTTGTAAACTTCAGGATTGAGTGGTTCGCCAGCTACAACACAATATTTAAGGGCATTTAAATCAAATTTGGTCAGGTCTTCCTTGATCAGAAAACGATAAATCGTGGGTGGTGCACAGAAAGTCGTAACTTTATATTTTTCAATGACATCCATTAAATTTTTCGGCACAAATTTGTCAAAATCATAGGTCATTACTGCACTGCCCGAAAGCCATTGGCCGTACAATTTTCCCCAGGCAGATTTTGCCCAGCCGGTATCTGCGACGGTAAAGTGCAAACCATTGTCCTGAACGTTTTGCCAGTATTTGGCAGTCAGGATATGGCCAAGCGGATAGATATAATTGTGGTTTACCATCTTCGGCATTCCGGTAGTTCCTGAAGTAAAATAGAGCAACATGATGTCGTCATTTTTCGTAGAATCATCTCCAACAGGTCGGGTAAATTCTTCGGAACTGTTTTCCATTCCTGAATTAAAATTCAGCCAGCCATCGCGGTTTTCGCCAATCAAAGCTTTCAGTTTTAACGTCGGGGATTTATCCTCAGCGGCTTCCACATGATTTATCACTTCTGTTTCAGGAACACAAACAATCATCTTGATATCAGCGGCATTATTGCGATACACGATGTCTTTGGTGCTTAGCAAATGAGTGGCCGGAATGGTGATTGCACCAATTTTATTGAGCGCCAGCGTGCAAAACCAGAATTCGAAACGACGTTTCAAAATCAGCATCACCGGATCGCCTTTGCCGATTCCAGCCGATCGGAAAAAATTGGCAGCTTTGTCGCTGTATTTTTTCATCTGGGCAAAGGT
>CAMDGL010000461.1 GCA_945897845.1 Chitinophaga pinensis
TTTTTATTTCACCGGTTCCAGCCATGCAGCAAAACCACCACCCGGCGCCATTCTGATTTTCACCACATCGCCTTTTACTACAGTTTTCGATGTCCGAATCACTTTTTCGGCATTGATTGCAGCATCCGGAGCATCTTCGAAAGCTACCATTTTGTATTTTCCGGCATCCAGAAAATCAAGCTTAATTTCGAGCGAGCGGGTTTCACTGTTGGTCATCGAGCCAATAAACCATTCATTTCCTGAACGTCGTGCAGAGGTGATGTATTCACCAACCTGTCCGTTCAGTATTTTTGTATCGTCCCACATGGTTTTAACTTTTTTCAGGAATTCGGTTCCTACCTGTCCTTTGTAATTGTCCGGATGATCGCAGGCCACTGTAAACGGACTGTCGTACACCACGAACTGAGCCAGTTGAAGCGCCCGTGTTCCCTGTACCTGTGCCGGAGTTCCGTTTTCAAATTCCTCGGGTGTGCGGTTCAGGAAACCTCCGGGAGTAAAATCCATCGGACCGGCCAGCATACGTGTAAAAGGCAAAGTAACCATGTGTTCAGGAGTAATACGTAACGACCATTTGTTGTACTCGTTGCCCAAAACACCCTCACGGGTAACCAGATTGGGGTAAGTTCTGCGGAAACCGTCGGGTTTGTAAGCTCCATGAAAATCAACCATCAGATGATGTGCGGCGGCAGTTTTCACGATGCGGTGATACCAGTTCACCATTTCCTGATCATCGCTGTCCATAAAGTCGATTTTTACACCGGCAATGCCCCAGCTTTCATACAAAGCACATGCTTTATCGAAATCGGTACGGTTTACATCGGTGTAGTAAAGCCAAACCCAGCATTTTACATTTTTACTTTTTGCATAGGCCAGAATGCCAGGCATGTCTAGTTGAGGGGCGACTTTGGTAATGTCGGCTTCGGATTGATTGAACGGCCCGTACCATTGCCAATCGATTAGCTGATAAGGCCAGCCCATTTCGGAAGCCAAATCAATGTATTCTTTGATGGTTTCGTTGTCCACTTTCACTTCAGCGCTCCACCAGTGGTCCCAGGCACAAATGCCCGGTTTAATCCACGAAGGATCGGCAATGGCGCATGGTTCATTCAAATTCATTACTATTTCTGATTCAATCAGTTTCCCGGGAGTGTCGCCAAGTATAATTACCCTCCAAGGCGTTTTGTGCGGAAATTTAAATTTCACTTTGTCACCGTTTTCAGGTTGTTTGGGAAGTGGCGACAGACTCGACCGTAATGAAAATCCGGTTTTTGAATGCCCCTGTTTCAGGTACATTCCGGCATAATCGGTAATATTTGCTTCAGTAATGGCAGCATAACAGTTATCGTCAACTTTCACAGTCATAGGTAATCCGATCACCATTTGATCTGTAATATCAGAAAGTTTACGTTTGAAATATTCGTTTTCCTGAGAAGAGCGGTAATTTCCATGATTGACAGCCCAACAGGTATGATCGGCAGTGAAATTAAAGATCACCAGTTCGTCGGTAATCACATATTCGTGGTTGTTTCCAGAACCAATAAATTCAGTGCGAAAAGCAACTCCATCGTCAAATACCCGGAAAACAAGGTTCATCATGCGTCGCGGAAAATTCTTCTCCTGTAATTGCAAAGTAATCTCTCTGCAATTGTTTTGAATGGCGGATGTCCTTTTTAATAC
Source organism: Chitinophaga pinensis (assembly GCA_945897845.1). GTDB lineage: Bacteria > Bacteroidota > Bacteroidia > Bacteroidales > Prolixibacteraceae > Aquipluma. Next base: position 1,678 of record CAMDGL010000461.1, read on the forward strand.
CGGTGTCCAGGTTTCGTTAATGTCTTTGAACGAAGTTTTAAGCACAATCATGTCGTTGCCAATTGGAGGCGCCTGCTTAAATTCAAAACGGATTTCAGAATTTGTAACTACCGGATTCCCTTTAAAATAAACGCTATACACGATTTGACTACCAACCTCGACTTTGGCTTCGACCAATGAACGGGGCGACATGACAGAATACTGCGCATTGCCAACGACGTAAATTGCCAGAATGCAAATTGCACTTAAAAAGAATCGTTTCATTGATTGTTAGTTTAGTTGTTTGAAATTCATTGATTTATATCTTCCGGTAGAAGTTGAAATATAAAACGTAAAATTAACACTTATCTTTACTTCTCAAAACCCAATAATTCGTTCCGGGTTGCTTCAATCACTTTTATTCCTTTCAGGAAAATTTCAGGATTATTGAATACAAGCCAAAGTACTTTAATTAACTGCTGAAATTAGCTGTTTTAGTTGAATTTTAAGGCACTTACTCCTGAAGTTTATTTTCAAATCCGGCAAACTTTAAGTCCAGGCAAATGTTTAAAACATGTCGTAAAACACAAAAAAATTAATATGCCAGTAAATATTCCCGAAACGGCCCAGAAGCGAATTGTAATTATAGGAGCAGGATTTGGTGGCCTGAAATTGGCACAAAAACTGGTTGGTTCCGGTTACCAGATTGTTCTGATTGACAAGAACAACTACCATCAGTTTCAGCCATTGTTCTACCAGGTTGCCAGTGCCGGAATCGAACCAAGTTCGATTCTTTTTCCTCTACGAAAAATATTTCAGAAGCAAAAAGATGTTTATATCCGGGTGGCTGAGGTTTATTCGGTCGATCCCCATAAAAAGGAACTTCAAACCAGCCTTGATACTGTTTGGTACGATTATATGGTTATTTCATCCGGTGTCAATTCCAATTTCTTCGGAATGAAAAATATGGAAGAATACGCTATTCCGATGAAATCGGCCTCTGAAGCCATGGCACTTCGCAACCGCTTGTTGCAAAGTTTCGAGAAGGCGGTTACCCTGCGCGACCAGAATGAAAGGAAAGCGTTGCTGAATGTAATTGTTGTTGGAGGCGGTCCAACTGGTGTTGAAGTTGCCGGAGCTATTGCCGAGATGAAAAAATTTGTGCTTCCAAAAGATTATCCTGATTTGAATTTTGATGTAATGCAGATCAGTTTGGTTGAAGGCTCACCAGCCTTGTTGGGTGGAATGTCGAAACATGCTTCCGAAAAAGCTTTGTTTTACCTTAAACGACTGGGAATTAATGTTCTGTTAAATTCGCGCGTAACCGATTACGACGGAAATATCCTGAGTTTTGGCGATGGCACTCATATTGAAACCAAAACGGTAATATGGGCTGCGGGGATCAGTGGTGTTGTCCCTTCCGGGTTCTCCAATGATGTGATTGGCAGAGGAAACAGGATTTTGGTTGACCAATATAACCGGATCAAGGGTTTTGATGATATTTATGCAATCGGCGATGTGTCATTAATGTCAGGTCCCGACTATCCAAACGGACATCCACAGGTGGCGCAGGTTGCCATTCAGCAAGGTAAAAATCTGGCCATGAATTTTCTATCGATGAAAAGAAACGGCTCGTTGAGGCAATTCAAATACATCGATCGTGGTTCTATGGCCACTATTGGCCGAAACCGTGCGGTTGCCGATCTTTCATTCGTAAAATTCAGCGGTTTTGTTGCCTGGCTTACCTGGATGTTTGTACACCTGATGGCAATAGTTGGAGTTAAAAACCGGTTGCTTATTTTCATTAACTGGATGTGGAACTACCT
>CAMDGL010000462.1 GCA_945897845.1 Chitinophaga pinensis
AACTTCTTCGTTTGATTTGGTAAACCACATATTTTATTTTGATTGTTGCACCTGGCAGGCCGGGTATGTATGATTATTTGCAAAATTATAAAGATATGGTTCAGCAACCTTTAAAACTTACACAACATTTGAAAAGAGTTACATGATTCACTGATTTTCCCTGTAATCTATTGTTAAAAACTTTCCCAAAGTTTTTTCAGTATGAATAAACTTTGGGAAAGTTCTAGTATCGATTTCTATAATTTCACCGCCAGCAAATCTTTCCCGAGCTGGTGTAAGGCTTCTTCAATTTGTTTTTTATTCTTAATTCCTGGTTTTTTTTCGTTACAAACGTAGCTTGCCAGAAGACTGCGGTTAATTTTAACCTGTTCGGCAAACCGTGTAATATTTATTGCCGGAAACTGCCGAAAAACACGCGATACCTCATTTTGCTGTTTTTCGATTTCGTCCTTGTTGTATGTGAAGAAACCTTCGAGACTTAGATCCTCGTCAAGTTCAGGCCAATGAATAGAATCACCCCAAGAGCTTAGTTCGTAATGTTCACGTTGTTCGGGAGTAGCATTCCATAGCCTGTCGAACCAACGAAGCGGGTGGCTTTTTTGTGTTCCATCATTTGTTTGAATGTAGATGTTTTCATCATCGAACCAAACTTTTTCTATCTTCAAATTATTCAACTTTTCCATGAAATACCTCCCATGCTTTAATAATGGTTGTTCTGTTTTCTTCAATAACTGTTTTTGCGAGTTTTATGTCTGAAGGCTTCATCCTTTGTTTAATGCAAGTTTTACTTTGGGTAAAACGTAAAACTTTGCTCTCCCTTCTGCATTCTGAACGTGAATGTGTATTGGCAAATGCTCATTTGCAAAAAAGAAAAAACGCATTCCAAACATTCTGAAAACTTCGGGCATAGAAAATTCGTTTAGTTATTGCAATACAAAAATAGTAACAATATTGTTACCTTTCATCGCATGTTACAATTAATATTTAAGGTAATTCTGTAATAATAATTTTAGAACGGATATCCAATCGCTACATTCAGAACCAAATTGTCGTTTCTCCAGGCTGAGCTTCCGAAGTTGATTTCGTTGGTTACCCAACGGTTGTTTTCTTCGAGCCAGGGTTTCCGAAGTGGCATGGCCAGATCGAAGCGCAAGATGAAAAATGAAACGTCGATTCTTATTCCCACGCCTGCTCCAACGGCCATTTGGTTCATGAATTTGGAAAACAAAAACGGACTTCCGGTATTTGCAGGATTTGATTTTAGCAACCACACATTTCCGGCATCGACGAACAAAGCCCCTTTAAAGAAACTATAAATGCCAAATCTGTATTCCGCATTCGCTTCCAGTTTCACATCGCCTCCCAATTGCAAAAATCCTCTTTTACCGGTATCCTGATAAAAAGTGCCGGGACCAACAGAATTAATCTGAAAAGCCCGGATGCTGTTTGGTCCGCCACTGAAAAACTGTTTGGTATATGGCATAATGGAAGAGTTGCCGAATGGTTGGGCTATTCCTGCAAAGACCCGCATGGCTAGTTTGTTTTTATCCTTGAAATTAAAGTAGCTGCGGCCATCTAAACTCAGTTTTGCGTATTGCGAATAGATGGAACCAACCACTTTGGAAGGATTCTCAGAGCTTATTTTATCACCAAAAATACCTTTTGTCAACGAAAACATATTTCCGGCAAGCTCCGAGTTCAAATGGAAATAGGATTGCATTTTTTTTCCGGTCAGCATTTGCTCGTTGTAGGTAAACGAATAGCTTCCTCCGGCAATAAACTGCTCTTCGTAACTTTTTTCCAGAAAAGGGTTTGCTTTAAGCAATGCAGTGAATGCAGCCGATTTGTTACCGACATTGGTAAAGCTGATGTCTATTGGATTCAGTTCATGTTCTTTCCTGATATTTTCTTTCCACTTAAAGCCATAAACGAACCGGAAGGTGCGCATGTCGAAATAATTGACCCGTTTCGTGTAATTGTATGACAGTAATAAACTTGTTTTTGGAACGTAAAAACTATTTGAATTTTTAACTTTAAACGGAAGAAGAAAGCGTGGAAATGTAAGTTCAACTTGTGGATTATAGGAATAGGAATACAAATTTTCTTCCTTGTTTCCAATTTGTGCCTCAAATGATCCGGCCAGATTAAGATTTAGCAATTCAGCCCCGCCAAATGTATTCCGGTTCAGAATGCTCAAATTCATTCGTGGTCCGGCGTAATTGTTTGATTTTGAAACAAGGTCCAGTTCTGCCCTGAATGTTCGTTTTGGCATTGGCGTCATCAGGATATTTACATCCAGCAATCCCGGACCTGAATCATTGTTTTCGGCAAAGTTCACCTGTACCAGTTTAAAATTTCCCATCGACATCAAACGGTTAAGGGTTATGATGTGGCTTTGCCGCGAAAAGACATCGTTTTTACGCAAATAAATTGATTTTACCAGTACTTTTGGCCTGATCGCCATTCGCTCTTCCCGCCCGAAAAATACAATGTCTTCATACATCGTTGTGTCTTGTGAGTTGCGTGCACGACGTTCATTCAGCGAATAGTTCTGATTGATATGCACATTGTTGATGTGATATACAGTCAAAGCATCCACCGGAATACTGTCTTTCAAGGTTAATGTGAACGAAACATCCTGATTTACGTTTGAAGTATCGGCTTTAAAAAGTAAATGATCGGGATTGAAGTAGAAGTAGCCTCTGTTTTTCAGGAAAGCATCGATCCGCATCCGTTCGGTTTTTAAAGCGTCGAGATTGTAATTGTCACCGGGCTTGATTAGTGTTTTATCTTTTTCTGCAAGTATCAGGTTTCTTAGGCTATCATCAGAAATATTGTAATCAAGAACTTTGACCACGTATGGTTTGTGTAAATGACTGGTGTAAATTACTTTGGCAGAATGCTTTTTTTCTTCGGTTTTGTATTCTGTAAAACTTCTGAATATCCCCATATTAAAAAGCTTGGCATCAATTATATCGGCAGTAACACTTGGTTTTACGCTGCTCATCAGTACAGGAGGTTCGCCGGTTTTCTTCAGCCACTTTTCCAATTTAGTTTTGGGTTCAGGTCCGGCCAGATTGTTCAGCCACAATTTAGGGCGAATACCAAAAAAGCCTTTATTCGGTAAAGGACGTGCGGCACCAATTGCCGCAGCTTTGACCATTTTTTTGTTCAGGTTATTTGCAGTTTCCAATTTAATTTCCGCACCGGTATAAAGCTTTTCACCGTTGGGCAAATTCTTTGTACCGCTACAAGCTGCCAGCAGCAGAAAAATAAAACAAGCCCCCCAACCCCCCAAAGGGGAGCTTAAGAAAAGCAGAGCCTTCAGTTTTTTTATGATCATTTTTTCTATGTGTGAAAATTTTATCATCGTCTTTTCAATCAACTTTATTTTTCTGGAAGCGCCTTTTGAAGTCCCCCTTTGGGGGATTTAGGGGGCCTCTTCTTGAAAAATCTTTTCCAACTATTGAAATC
>CAMDGL010000463.1 GCA_945897845.1 Chitinophaga pinensis
GTTGGCTGAAAGTGTGATTTCGAGCAACCGGCGGATCTGCAATTCATCGTCAATAATCAGTATGGTTTCGTTGTCGTTCATTCGTTGTCGAGTTGTAAGTTTTGAATATCAGGATTTTCAGTAGGTATTTTCATCGTGAATTCCGATCCTCCGTTTTTACGGTTTTCGACGGTTACAGTGCCTTTATGGGCTTCAACAAAACCTTTTACAATGGACAGACCCAATCCCAGGCCACCGGTTTTGCTGCTATCGACCCTGAAAAATTTTTTAAATACATTTTCAATTGCCTGCTCAGGAAATCCCGGACCACTGTCTTTTACCTGAATAATCAATGCACCATCATCATACCAGGTGCAAAGTTCGATAATGGAGGCAACCGGTGCATATTGTGTTGAATTATATAACAAGTTGTACAAAGCTTGCTCCAGCAAACCGTAATCAATCTTCACCATTGGCATATCGTCGGGAATTTTAACCGCCAGCGTAAAGGGTTTTAATTCATCCTTCAAATCTTCTGCAACTTTATTTGCCAGATCGTTCATGTCGTACCAATCCAACCTGACAGAAATTTGCCCGCTTTCGAGGCGCGACATGTTTAGCAGATTTTCAATCAGCCGGTTCAGGCGAAGTGAAGCGGTGAATATTTCGTTGAACAAAGCCGACTGCACATTTCCGGCATGTATTGAATTCAACAATGAATCGGAAGCTCCCATAATGGTGGCTACCGGAATCCGCAATTCGTGCGAAATAGAGTTAAACAAGGTTTTGTAAAGCCGGTCAGATTCAACCAGGAAACGCGCTTTCTGTGCCAGTTCGCCGAGGAATTCACGTTCCAGTGCGTTCGAAATTTGTGTCAGGAAAGTATCCCAAAATGCTTTCTGATCTCCTGAAATAAGCTTTTCAAGTTTTACTGCCACGATGCCAGGGTTTAATCTCGTTCCGGGTAAAGGATAAAATGTATAGCCTACGGAAGGTAAGTTATCAGTGAATTTTCCTGCTTTTTGCGAATGTTTAAATACCCATTCAGCCACGTCGTATTCCTTTTCAGATAGTTTTTTCTCCTTCTGCAACCTGCCCGATGAATGAAGGATATTGTTTCCGTCCTGCAAAATAAAAAACGGGTCGGTGTTAAATTGATTTTTGATGCCTTCAATGGCAACGGCCAAAACGGCATCAATTCCGCTGGCTTTAGAGAGTTCCCTTGTTAGCTGAAACAAGGCGTTGGTGCGTTCTTCCCTCTCAAGTGCCAATCTTTCCTGGCGGCGTACTTTAGTTGTCAACACCCCGTTTACCAGCGCAATGATGAAAAACATACCAAACATCAGGATATCTTCTGTTTTGTCGATATGGAAAGTCAGGTTTGGAGGGATAAAAAAGAAATTCCATAGCAGGGCGCTCAGTGTCGCCGCAAGAAATACCGGGCCGATTCCCATAAACGTTGCCAGCATGGAAACTACAAAAAGCATGATAAACGAAACAACATGATAGCCCTGCAGATTGTAAAGAGGGGTGCACAATGCAGCGGTTAAACCAATGACAAAGATTGAAAGGACATAAGAATTAATCCTTAAAATAAATTTTGGCACGAATGCTATCAGTATATTTTTCGTCTTCTCCATTTTTCAATTTGTTGGAATACAAATTTATACATTAAACATCAACTTATTTGCCCCAGAAGTTCCGGGAAAACAATATAATCACCGTGTAAATTTCCAATCGCCCGACAAGCATCATAAAGGAAAGTATCATTTTCCCCAAATCGGGCAAATGAGCGAAGTTGCTTACCGGACCAACTGTTCCGATTCCCGGCCCAATACCTGCCATACAAGTTGCTACCGAACTGCTTGCAGTCTGTCCGTCAATACCGATAAGGATGAGCGATGCACTTCCAATCAGAAAAACAAGGAAATAAACGGCTATAAAAGTCAATATCGATCTGTTCGTTTCACTGCTTATTACATTGTTATTCAACCTGATTGGCAGTATCGCATTCGGTGAGATTAACTGACGGAAATTTCGCCTGATATTTTTTAGCAACATTAAATGCCTGACCATTTTTATCCCGCCGGCTGTTGAGCCTGTGCTGCCTCCAAGAAACATGGAAAAGAAAATGATCGTCCAGGTAAAAGCTGGCCAAAGCATATAATCAGCAGACGCAAACCCGGTACAGGTAACAATGGAAACAACCTGAAAAGCAGCTTCCCTGAAGGATTCTTCCAGCGGTTTTTGCACGGTAAAGTATAAAGAAGCCGTAATAATGGCAATTATCGCAAAGACAACGATTACGTAGAATTTCAATTCTTCGTTCTCTTTCACTTTTTTGAATTCGCGTTTGAACAAATAATAATGAATAACGAAGTTCGTTCCGGCCAAAAACATAAATATCGTTATGACGTACTGAATGTAAGGTGAGTAGTCAATAATGCTCGTGTTTTTGGGCGAAAATCCACCGGTGGCAACAGTTCCGAAAGAATGACAAACACTTTCAAAAAGATTCATATTTCCAGCTAGCAAAAAAAGTATCTCGGCGACAGTCAGGATGATGTAAATCAGCAACAACCGGTTTCCAACGGCTTTTATTTTGGGCTGAATTTTTTCCTGCAACGACGACTCGAGGGTGAAAAGATGATACCCGCCAATCTGAAGCGTAGGCATAACAATGATTACCAACACGATAATACCAATTCCGCCAATCCAGTGGGTCAGGCTTCTCCAGAACAATATCGATTTTGGCAAAACTTCAATGTCAGTAAGTATAGAAGATCCAGTAGTGGTAAATCCGGAAACCGATTCGAAGAAAGCATTGACGAAGGAAGGAATGGCACCTGAAAAAAGATACGGCAAACAACCGATCAGGCTGATAAACAGCCAGGATAAGGTGACAGTCAGATAGGCATCTTTTCGGTGAACGGTTATATCTTCAGATTGGTTCCGGGTAGTCAGGAAGAAAAGCAAGCCAATAATCAGACTTATCAGCGATGACAAAATAAATGGCAATGTGTTTTCCGAAAAAATAATAGCAACCCCAATGCAAACAAACAGTGCCGCTGAAAGAATAAATAAGTTCCTGCTTATTACTTTAAAAACAATTTTGAGATTGACAATTTTACCCATTTACTGATGCAATTTTGATTTTTGTTGTCTCTCAAAATTTAGTGTTTGTGTTGCCACGTATGGGTATTCAGGGAAAAGAGCATGTCTGCAACTTTAGCGTTTCGGTTAAGCTTGCAAAGTTGCTCTCGATTTCATAAAGGAATTACAAAGTTTTGTGTCGATAGTATAAAGATTTTATAAAGTCCTTCTAATTTCACCTTCGTTTTCTGTTCCGGATAAACACAGTTCCGGCTTTATGCTCTAATTCTGAAATATCCCCACTTTTAGGGATTTCACACCATTTCGTAAGCATATACTTTTGGCAGTACAAAATCTCACTTAAAAAGTATATGAAACGAGCCATAAGGAAGTATTA
>CAMDGL010000464.1 GCA_945897845.1 Chitinophaga pinensis
AACCTGATAGAAATTCTTTGGCGTAGAATTAAATATCAATGGCTCCCTTTTGATGCCTATCTCTGTTTTCAAAATCTCAAAGAACGATTGTCGTTTGTGCTAAAGAATTTTGGTAAATTATACGACATTATATTTTAACCAGTACTTACTAGCCAATTGGGACGATTTTAATTTTGTTATCCTCGAATTTAAAATAACTACCCCGCAGCGATTTCACGTGGGTTTCACCACTGAAACAGGCTATAACGAGCTGCGTGTAATAAGCTACACTGCCAACGGCTGGAACAAACTGGCCATTCCGCTGAAATTCTACCGCCGCCTACCCGATGCCGCACTCGATCTGGCTGCCACTTACAATCAGCCCCGTTATACCGGCTGGATCAACCTGGGCGGCAAACGCGGGCCGCTTCGTGGCATCGACAGCATTGGCATCCGCATGAATGCACCCATCAACAATCCAACTTTGGAACTTCGCTCGATCGCGCTATCAGTCGAAGATCCGGGAGATCAATATCTGGGAGAGAAACCTGTTGTTGACGAATTTGGACAATGGAACCTTGGCGAATGGGAAGGCAAAGCGCATTCGATCGATCAGCTGAAACAGGAATGGGAAGCCGAAGAAAAAGACGTGGTGACAACAAAAAGCCATAAGATCCGGAATGTTTCTACCGGTGAACTCATCAACAGGACTGTTACTGTAAATCTCTACAACTATTCAAGGTACGGTGGTTATCTTCAGGCGAAAGCCAAGGCCACAGGATTTTTTCATACCGAAAAAGTTGATGGTCGCTGGTGGTTTGTCGATCCTGAAGGATATTTGTTCCTTTCGCATGGAGTGGATTGTGTGAGTCCGGGTGGTGGCGGAAATATTCGCGATTTGGATAAACGTAATGGTATTTACAAGGAATTGCCTCCTGAAAGCATCAGTCAAAATCAGGGAAGACGAGGCGGGGCTTCGTTCGGAACCTGGAATCTTTTCCGCAGATATGGCGAATATTATCCTGAAAAATCGCGCGATATGATCATCAAGCGGATGGACAAATGGGGCTTGAACACCATTGCAAACTGGTCGAGCCCCGAAGTGATGAACATGAACCGAAAAGCGTTTATGTTTCAATTGCGCGGTGTGGGAATTGAGGGCGGACTGATGGGATTGCCGGATGTTTACACCAATGATTTTGCCTCAAAAGTTGATGCAGCTTGCAAAGCATCGGTTGAACAATACAAAAATAATCCCTGGCTGATTGGCTATTTTACCGGCAACGAACCCTCGTGGCTCGAACAGGAACTACGGCTTTGCGATATGATTCTGGAAGGTGACGATCGTCCGATCAAAAAAGAACTGACGGTCTGGCTGGCCAAAGGCGATACACCTGAAAACCGGAAGCAGTTTATTTTTAATACATTCCGCACATTCCTCGAAACGGTTGACACCGCCATCAAAAAATACGACCCCAACCACCTCAACCTGGGCATCCGTTTCGGAAATGTGTTGCACATTGACCGCGAAATCCTTGAAATATGCAAAGATGTTTTCGATGTGTTCAGCTTCAACTGCTACGATCTTTATCCTAAAAAAGAAATGATGGACCGGGCAATGGAAATGACCGGTTTGCCAATGATCATCGGCGAATACCACTTCGGAACGGTTGACCGCGGAATGGCACAATCGCTGTGGCAGGTGAATTCGCAGATGGAGCGTGGCGTGGCCTATCGTTACTATACCGAGCGGGCATACCAGCATCCGGGACTGATTGGAACAGCATATTTTCAGTGGTGCGATCAGGATTTAACAGGCCGTCGCGATGGCGAAAACTATAATTGCGGGCTGGTTGATGTAACCGACCGCCCCTACCAGCATCAGGTGGAAGCCATGATGGAAACCGCCAAACGCCTGTTCGACATTCATCAGGCAAAATTAGAACCGGTGGAACAGGCACCTGTAAAAGCCCGTGGACATGGAGGAATGCCGGATTTTTGGAATAAATAGCCGTTCATTTACCCAAATTGATGATTATTCAGTTTCATCGTCCTCTTTTGAATATTTTCTTTTCAGGAAAAAATAAACGGGTATTCCTGAAAGAATGAGCACAATGCCAATGGCAGCTTCGCGTGGCCGTGCTACAATTGTATTGAAAAACAAGCCGATGCAAAAGAGAATAAAAATAGCCGGAACAAACGGGTATCCCCACACTTTGTAGGGACGGTGCGCATCGGGCATTTTGCGTCGCAGGATAAATACTCCCAGTGTGGTAGCACCGTAAAATATAAAAACGGCAAAAATTACCATGTCGGTCAGCTGATCGAATGTACCCGACAGCACCAGCACAGAAGCCCATACCCCCTGCCAAAGAAGCGAAGTGGAAGGGACATTGTTTTTGTTAACTTTTCGTATGGCTGAAAAGAAAAGCCCCTCGCGGGCCATTGCATAATAAGGGCGTGAACCGGTAAGAATACTGGCATTGGTGCACCCCAGTGTAGTAAGCAAAATCAGCAGCGAAATGAATAAAACACCTCCGGTTCCCCAGAAACTGCGGACTGCCTCAACAGCAGCAATTTGATTGCCTGCCTCGTGAACCTGTACCAATTGTGGAATGGACAAAAGAGACAGATAGGTCACATTGACCAGCAGATAAACGCCGATCACTACAAAAACGCCAATCACGATTCCTTTCGGGATGTTTCTGTTGGCATCTTTGATCTCTCCGCCGATAAATCCCACAGAAACCCATCCCTGGTAAGCCCAGAAAGCAGCCAGCATGGCCGTAAAAAAAGACGTGAATGAAACAGTTCCACTTGTAAGCTCTCCGACATCCATGAAATTTGCAGGCTGGACAACCGTACTGGTCAACCCAAAGAAAATAATCAAAAGCAGACCTGCACATACCATTAAAAGTATGGCTTTACTAACCCCTGCCCCACTTTTTAAGCCTGAAATATTAAGGGCAGTTAATATTAAAATCAACGAAATGGCTGTAAGTTTAACGCCGAAATCCTGAAAAGGGAAGAAAACGCCTCCAATTGAGAAATGCTGCAGCGAGGAAAATATTTCAGGAATGGGGATGATACTATTCAGCGACTGTGCAAAAACATAAGCCAGAGAGGAAATGGTTGCAGTCTGAATAATTGTAAACAGCGACCAGCCGTACAGAAACGCAAAGAAACGGTTGTAAATTTTTTTCAGATAAACAAATTCACCTCCCGTATCGGCCAGTAAACCGGCAACTTCGGCATTGCTCAAGGCGCCGAAAAGGGTGATAATTCCACCGACAATCCAGGCCAGCAGTATCCACGATGAAGACTGAAGTTCAGCAGCCATCGGAGCTATTTTTTTATACACTCCTGATCCGATGATATTTGCAATTACAAAAATAATGACATAGCCCAAACCGAGCATCCTGACCAAATTCCTTTGATTACCCATACAGACAGGCTTTAGAGAATAAATAAAAATCCGAAATTAAGAAAT
>CAMDGL010000465.1 GCA_945897845.1 Chitinophaga pinensis
AATTGAAAAGGAAAAATTAATTCAGGATACAATGGCCACGACAATTATTAGTGATTGTATTCCATCTGATGCATTGATTTACAAAGATAAATGCCTGATAATTACATCAAATCCCAAATTGCTTTTTGCAAAAACAGTTAATTCCGGATTACAGAATAATTTTGTTTGGGGAATACATCCAAGCGCTGTCATTCATCCGGATGCCAAAATTGCTCAAAATGTGTTTATCGGGCCGCATGTTTGCATCGGTAAAAGTGAAATAGGCGGGCATACAATTATTCATGCAAATGTTTCAATTTATGACAATGTGAAAATTGGCCGGAATGTTATAATCGATTCGGGTGCAGTAATTGGTGCTGCCGGATTTGGATTTGTGAGGGATAATGATGGAGTTCCCCACATGTTTCCTCAACTGGGAGGAGTTCTGATTGAAGACGATGTTGAAATCGGTGCAAATGCATGTATTGACAGAGGGGCACTGGAAGATACGATTATCAGAAAAGGCGCTAAGATTGACAATCTGGTTCACATTGCCCACAATGTCGAGATCGGCAGGTACACTTATGTTATAAGTCAGACTGTTATTGCCGGAAGTACAAAAATCGGAGAAAAATGCTGGATTGCTCCTTCCAGTATTTTGAATAAAATTAAAATTGGCGACAATGTTACCATTGGGTTTGGTTCAGTGGTTCTTAAATCTGTTCCTTCAGGCGAAACTTATCTTGGTAATCCTGCATTGCCCATCGAAAAGTATTCGAAAATACAATATAAACTTAAAAAATTGTGACCATGGAAATCAATGAATTTGTTCAAAACTTTGCATCTCTATTCGATGAAACTGAAGCCAGTGAGTTCTCTGCAGAAACCAATTTCAGGGAAATTGAAGAATGGAGTTCGTTTACAGTATTATCCGTCATTGCCATGGTTGATGCAGAATACAAGGTAAAAATATCCGGAGATGAAATTCGCGTTGCACAAACCATTCTGGATGTTTACAACATCGTAAAATCAAAAATGTAATCCCCATGCCCAATCCGTTTTCACTGGAAGGAAAAGTGATTTTAATAACCGGCGCCTCATCAGGAATTGGCAAAGATACAGCCATTGAATGTTCAAAAATGGGAGCGCAGCTAATAATAACTGCACGTAATCCTGAACGGCTTAATGAAACATTCGGGTTGTTGCAGGGTGAATACCATCAGCAATTTACTGCTGATATTGCCACCGACAGTGGAATTGAATCGCTTGCCGGAATGTTGCCCGGATTGGATGGAATCGTTCATGTTGCAGGCATTATAAAACCAAAACCTTTCCATTTCCTCAACCGCAATGAGCTGGATGAAATTATGAATACCAATTTTTCCGGACCAACGCTTTTAACAAATGCCCTGATCCGTAAAAAATTGATTAAAAAGCAGGCTTCAATTGTTTTCATTTCGTCTGTTTCAGGCGTTGCCTGTTCATTTTTGGGAGGAGCTTCTTACAGCGCCTCAAAAGGTGCAATTAATGGAATCGTGAAGGGAATGGCGCTCGATCTTGCAGCAAAACATATCAGGGTAAATTCAGTTTTACCAGGAATGATTGACACGGGGATTTTTGATGGAAGTGCTATTTCAAAGGAGGATTTAATCGAAGACCGGAAACGTTATCCGCTTGGTAGATATGGAAAACCTACCGATGTAGCTTACGCGGTCATTTATCTTTTATCGGATGCAAGTTCGTGGGTAACCGGTTCCAATTTATTAATCGATGGCGGATTCACACTATTATAGGTTCAAAAATATTTTCGAATGAAAGCATTTATTAAAGGTATCAGCTATTATTTACCTGAGCAGGTGGTGACAAATCATGAATTGTTAAAGGATTTTCCGGAATGGACGGAAGAAAAAATCGCTTCAAAATTGGGCGTAGTTCAAAGACACATTGCTGACAAAGAGGAACTTTCATCAGATTTAGCCATTAAGGCTGCCCATAAATTATTCGAAGAATACTCTATTGAACCCGCAGAAATTGATTTTGTGCTGTTCTGCACACAAAGTCCCGATTACTTTTTACCTACTTCAGCCTGTATCATTCAGGACAAACTCGGAATCCCGACCAGTGTCGGTGCCTTGGATTTTAACCTGGGATGCTCCGGATTTGTTTATGGCTTATCACTGGCAAAAGGACTGGTAATGGCCGGTATCGCAAAAAACGTGCTGTTGCTCACCGCTGAAACCTATTCAAAATACATTCATCCGAAAGACAAAAGTAACAGGGCCATATTTGGAGATGCAGCTACGGCCACGTTGATAACCGATAACGGATTTGCTGAAATACTCAATTTTGCACTTGGCACCGACGGGAGAGGTGCAAATAAACTAATGGTAAAAACGGGTGGGCTGAGATTTCCACAACCGGCAAACGACCTTTCGTTCGATGAAAACGGCAATCCCACGTCATCAGATCATTTGTACATGGATGGATCTGAAATATTCTACTTTACGCTTGAAATGGTACCCGTTTTGGTTGAACAGACGCTCCGTAAAAACAATCTGTCAGCCGAAGAAATTAATCTTTATGTTTTTCATCAGGCCAATAAATACCTTCTGAACTTTTTACGTAAAAAAATCAGGATTCCTGAAGATAAGTTCTACTATTGCATTGAAAATGTTGGCAATACAGTATCATCCACCATTCCGATAGCGCTGAAAGAAGCGCTCAATGAAAAACTCCTGAAAGGCAACATTTTGCTTGCTGGTTTTGGAGTTGGCTATTCATGGGGCGGAACAATAATTAAAATGTAAAAACACACAAATGCTAAGTAAATATCAAAACATTCTCATTCTTGCACCACATACCGACGACGGAGAATTGGGGCTTGGAGGAAGTATCAATTATTTCATCGAACAAGGCAAAAACGTTGTATATGCTGCCTTTTCTACTGCCGAGAAATCAGTCCCGGAAGGATTCCCAAAAGACATTCTTAAAACTGAAGTTAAAAGAGCTACTGCAGAGTTGGGAATTCGCGAAGAAAATTTACTGATTTATAATTACGAGGTTCGCAAACTCAACTATGTTCGGCAGGAAATTCTGGAAGAATTAATACGGTTGCGGCAAACCATGTCGTTCGATCTTGTATTTATTCCGAGTCTGCACGACATCCATCAGGACCATACCACCATTGCGCAGGAAGGTTTGCGTGCTTTTAAAAATACGACTTTGCTTGGTTATGAGCTGATATGGAATAACCTGACTTTTAATACCCAATGTTTCATCAAACTTGAGGAAAGACATATTCAGGCCAAAGTAAATGCCCTTAAAATGTATGAATCACAAGGGTTTAGGGATTATCTTTCAGAAGAATTTATCTTTTCGCTCGCAAGGGCCCGCGGAGTTCAGGTTGGATGCAAATATGCAGAAGCATTTGAAGTGGTCAGGTTGTTTTTGTAAAGCATCGGACTGAAGCTATACCGTTCC
>CAMDGL010000466.1 GCA_945897845.1 Chitinophaga pinensis
TAAAAAACAAATTATAAACACATGAAACGAGCCATGAGTAAAGCTTTCCACACACATGAGGATGACTATTCGGCGAGTTCCATATGGCAATTGAAAAACAAATTATAGACATATGAAAGAAGAATTTTTGCAGTTTATCTGGAAACACGGGTTGTATCTGAAAGACGACCTGAAAACCACCGATGGAAAACCTGTCGAAATCATTTCGTCGGGAAGGCCAAATACAGATTCGGGACCCGATTTCTTCAACGCAAAAATCCGAATCGGAGAAACAACCTGGGCCGGAAACATCGAAGTCCACCAGAAATCGTCACATTGGTACCAGCACAAACACGACATCGATGGAGCCTACGACAATGTTATTCTGCACGTGGTCGAACTGCACGACAAGCCTGTTCATGTAAAAAACCACGAACTGCCAACACTCGAAATCAGGTATCCGGTTGAAATTTTGGAGAACTACGAACAACTCCTGAAATCGGAACTATGGATTGCCTGCGAGAAAAAGTTGCCTGAAGTTGATCCGTTCATTCTGCGGTTTTGGTTCAGTTCCTTGATGGTGGAGCGGATTCAATCGAAAACCGGCGATATTCTGGCCATTTTGGAACAGAACAAAAACAATTGGAACGAAACATTTTATCAGCTGCTTGCGCGAAATTTCGGAATGAAAACCAATGCATTGCCATTCGAATTGCTAGCCAAATCACTTCCACTGCAAATATTGTCGAAGCACAAAAACGATTTGTTCCAGATAGAAGCCTTGCTGTTCGGCCAGTCTGGATTGCTAAACGAAACTTTGCTGGGCGACGATTATTACCTGTCACTCCGGAAAGAGTATTCCTATTTGTACAAAAAGTATAGCCTATCGGGCATTGAATCCCATTTGTGGAAGTTTATGCGTTTGCGTCCCATTAACTTTCCAACCGTCCGAATCGCGCAACTTGCCATGCTGATCCATCATTCTTCGGCTTTGTTTTCGCAAATTCTGGAAATCGAAAACCCTGATGAACTCCGTAAATTGTTCGATGTAAGAGCTTCCGGATACTGGGATACCCATTACCGTTTCAACAAACCTTCCGGAGAAAACCGGCAAAAAGTGCTTGGCGATACCGCATTCAATAATTTGGTGATCAACACGATTGTTCCGCTGTTGTTTGTTTACGGCGACCAACACCTCGATCAGGCAATGAAAGATCGCGCTTTGTTTTTGCTCGAAAAGCTGGCTCCGGAAGAAAACCAGATCATCCGAAAATGGAACGAACTGGGAATTGAAAGCCGCACCGCGTTTGAAACACAGGCGTTGCTTCAGTTGAAAAACAACTATTGCGACCACAAAAAATGTTTGAATTGCCAGATGGGAGCGAAGATCATCACTTTAACCAATCATTCCGACAACAGATAATTGTTTCAATTAAATTTCAGAGTCAATCAGAATTGTTAATTTCGCACCAATAAAATGATTTGCAATGGGAATGAAATTTTTGCATCTGCCAAGGGCAAAGCAGTTTAATATAACCACCCGCTTTTACGATCCTCAAAAAGAGGCGATGAAAGAGCGTGAGGAAAGGATAAAAAGAGAACTGGCCCAAAATAATGAGGAAGAAGTAAGTTCAATATACGGAGCTGGCATTAAAGGTCAGTTCCGGAATTCGGGAAAGTTTACACATAGCAAAACCATCGCCGATGCCCGAAGAAAATCGAACATGCGTTTGCTCGTGATTGTCGTCCTTTTGTCAGCCTTGTTTTACATATTACTGAAATAGCCAAAAAACTTCTGTGCCAGATATCATTCAACTACTTCCAGACTCGGTTGCCAACCAGATAGCTGCCGGAGAGGTCATTCAAAGACCTGCTTCGGTTGTGAAAGAATTGGTGGAAAACGCCATCGATGCCGGGGCAACCCAAATAAAAGTCAACATTAAAGATGCGGGCCGCACCCTCATCCAGATTACAGACAATGGCTGCGGCATGTCGGATACCGATGCGCGCATGGCCTTTGAGCGGCACGCAACCTCCAAAATAAAATCGGCCAGTGATATATTTGCCATTCGTACCATGGGTTTCAGAGGCGAAGCGCTGGCATCAATAGCTGCCATTGCCGAAGTTGAACTCCGAACCAAAGAACATGATCAGGATTTGGGGACTTTTATTCACATTTCAGGGTCAAATATCATCGCTCAGGAACCGGTAAGTTGCGACAGCGGCACCAATTTCCAGATAAAAAACCTGTTTTTTAATGTTCCGGCAAGGCGCAAATTCCTGAAGTCGAACCCGGCTGAGCTGAAACACATCATCAACGAAATTCAACGCATTGCACTCGCCAATTCAGATATTTCCATATCGCTGTATCACAACGGATCGGCCATTTATGAATTGAATGGCTCTAACAAAAGGGTACGGATCGTTTCAATTTTCGGGAAAAATATCAATCAAAATCTGATACCGATCGAAACTGAAACTTCACTGGTCAAAATCAGCGGCTTCATCGGTCAGCCCAAACATGCGCGAAAAATGTTTGGCGAACAGTTCTTTTTTGTCAACCAGCGGTACATCAAACATCCGTATTTTCACCGCGCCATTATGCAGGCCTACGAAAAAATATTGCCTCCCGATGCCATCCCGTCGTATTTCATTTATTTCGATATGAACCCTGCCGACATCGATGTGAATATTCATCCGACCAAAACCGAAATCAAATTCGAAAACGAACAGGCTGTGTGGCAAATTCTGCAAGCCTCGGTTCGCGAAGCGCTCGGAAAATTCAACATCGTTCCATCCATCGACTTTGATCAGGCCGGAAGTGTAGATATTCCGATGCCGCTCAGGGATTATTCCGATGTACAAGCTCCCGAAATAAAAATTAATCCGGCCTACAATCCTTTTGAAAAGACAGCTTCGACAAAGAATTATTCAGGAATAGATCGGAGTTTTGCGCCGACACAGACACAGCGCACCAACCTATCGAGCTGGCAATCGCTTTACAAAGGCCTCGAGCCTGATTATACATCGCAGCCGGAAACTCCCGCTGACGAACCGGTACAATTCAGGATAGAAGAACAGCAAACTGCAAAAAGTTCGGTACAATTCAAAAACAAATACATCCTGACGCCTGTTAAATCGGGTTTGATGGTGATTGACCAGAAGCGGGCACATGAGCGCATTTTGTACGAACGACTGTTGCAGGTGATTGAAAACCATGAGGTTGCCAGTCAGCAGCAGCTTTTTCCTGAAACTTTTGAACTGAATGCCTCGGATGCAACTTTGCTTACAAGTATTTTGCCCGAACTGAGAGCGCTGGGTTTTGATGTCCGCGATTTTGGCAAGAATAGTTTCATTATCAACGGAACGCCGGGAGTGCTGCATACCTCTTCGCCGGTTGAGATTATTGAAAGTTTACTGGAAGAATTTAAAAATTCGCCGGTCAACCTTCAGGAGAAAGCCCGCGAAACGGTTGCGAT
>CAMDGL010000467.1 GCA_945897845.1 Chitinophaga pinensis
GGTTCTAACATCAATCACAATGGCTGATGCATTGAAAATATGCTGCGATGCAAGCTGGCTGCTGTGTTCGCGAACCAGCTCAACAACTTGCTGCTGCAATTGATAATTTATGCCGGTAACGATCCGTTCTCCGGAATTCGATTTCTTTAGCCGTTCAGTCAGGTGAAACGAATGGTCGGGCAGCGCGTAAGGTTTGTCCGGAAGGTCTTCTTCAATGGCCAGTTCAAAATCCAGCGAATCAATGATCACCCTGCTTAAAAGTTTCTTCAGTAATTTGTCGCGCTTGATTTTCAGTTTCTGATCATTGGTTCCGGGGAAAATAAGCGACGGCGCATTCGGCAATACCGCGAGTGTAGCAGCTTCGGCCCATGATAAACGGGAAGCACTGTGTCCGAAATATCGCCAGCAGGCAGCATCAATGCCAACCAGATTTCCACCGAATGGCGCGTTGGAAGCATAAAGTGAAATAATCGACTTTTTGCTGTACAACAATTCAAGTTTCAAAGCAGATAGAATTTCAATCAGCTTATTGCAAACAGTACGTTTTCGTCCGTTTCCGGCCATGCGCGCTACCTGCATGGTGATGGTACTTCCGCCGCTTAACACTTTTTTTGCTTTTGTATTTTGCACAACTGCCCGGCCAATTGAAAAGATATTTATTCCCGGATGATATTGGAAATACTGATCTTCAAACTGAATGATGCAGGTTTTAAATTTGTCTGGAACAGTATCGTTGGAAGGAAACCGCCATTGTCCATCGGCAGCAATCCGGGCACCCAGCAATTGCCCATCGCCAGCAAGCACAACCGTTGAGCAGGGTTTGTTAAAACGGGGCAAAGGCGCCAGCAGAAGCGCCAGTAGCAGTAATGCCAGCAGCGACAACAGAGTACGAATCAGGTATTTTTTAAACATCAAATGAAAATGAAATTTAAGGTATCGGATTGACAGCTCTGAAAGAGCTTAATCTGAATAACCGTGGGTGCAGACCCACGGCACAACTGACATTGGCAACCACAGCCCCGCAGGGGTTGAATCTTAACCTTATGGGAAGTACTTTTCATTCACTTCAATTCCATGTTCTTTAAGCAATCGTCTCAACTCATCTTCAAATGTTTCCTTTTTATGATGCTCTTGCTGATTCTTGATGTAATTGACAATCATATCTTTATCCTTCCAAGCATAGGTAAAGGCAGCATATCCATCGGCCCATCCTTCAAAAGCAGGAAACTTCCCAGTTTGTTTTATCCAGATAGATGAAGATGTTTTCATATCTCTCATGTAGTTTGCCAAGGCAATTGTTGGATGTAGGTCACACAAAATATGCAAGTGGTCTTCCATACCGTTTATACGATAAAGGAAACAGTTATTGTTTTTTATAAAGCCCATTAAATAGGCATAAAGCTCACTGGAATGTTCCTGAACAAGCGTCTTTCGACTATCCTTTGTCCTGAAAATCAAATGATATAAAATCTGACGATAACTTGACATGATTTGTTATTTATTGGTTATTCACCCCCTTCGGGGATACGGTTGATGTTCCTGACTTTCCGTGGGTTGTCACCCACGGTTATTGATATTTTGCCACTTTGTGGCATTAATTTTACTTATTCACATCCACCCACATTCCCGGTATGTACGACAAATAATTCTTGTCATACATGGCTTCCGTCTGGATATTCGGGAAATAGTATTTTCCAAGATACGACGCATTCAAAATCACCAGATAGGTTTTCGATTGTCCTTTTCTCAGATCAAAATAGGTACAAACTTTATCGTCGCGGAAGTCGCGGTAATCAAACGAATCTTCATTTACGGAGGTCGTTTGGTTAAACATGCGGGTGTTCCTTATTTCCCAGCCCGATGGAACCTGAAAAGTCAATGCACAGTCCGAAATGTCTTCGATCGATTTATTTCTGATTTGAACAACCGCCATAAAATCGGTTCCCTGAGCCAGTTTGGTAATGTCAATCGGCGTTTTGTCCTTGCCGATAAATTTGACAGTGGTTTCCAGATTGCGATCCGTTTTCACCGATTGCCCGGCTTTTGGGATTCCTTCGGTATAGTAATTTACAAAAACAGTTCCGGTGGAAGTATTCTTGATCTTTACCTGTTGTTCGGCTGGCAGCTCGGTTGTTAAAGCGGTGCTGAACAGCGCGGAGGTTTTAATGTTTTCGTTTACTTTATTGTTGATGGTCAATATATACGACAATCCTTTTCCGTCGACGTTCATCTTTTCTATCGTTTTGCTCACCGCAATCAGTGCAAACGAGGTGGTTTGCGTGTTCATCCATTCGTCGCAGTTCAAACTTTTGGCAATGTGCTGATAAAGTGTAAACATGTTGTTCTCATCATTCATCCTGACCATACAAAGAAGCAACATGGCACGGTCGCGGGTTTGATCGCCGTAGGTAAAGCCATTGAAATTTTCAGCAGGACTGGTGTTACGCATGTCAATCAGCTCATATGCCGCTTCGGGGCGACCAGCTTCGGCATAAGCTCCGGCCAGGAACCATCGCCCTGCTGTGGGCATGGTTTTGTCTTCGCGCAAGCGGTTCATCGCACTGAAAGACGGTTTGTCGGCCAAAGCCAGCGTGTACAAACGATAAGCCTGCACCACTTTCTGATACGGCAAATTTCCTTTCCAGTCGGAAGCCATGCGCGCCTGATAGGTCAGCCAGCTTTTTTTCATTTGCGCCGGAATGGTGAACCCTTTCAGTTCGGCTTCACTGAAAAAATGTCCGGCATAATTGGTCAGCCATTCATCGTTTGCCGAACTTCCCGGCCAGAAACCAAATGAACCATCGGTATTCTGGTGCTTTTTCAGTTTCGAAATTCCCGCCTGAATATTCGCCGATGTTTGCCTTTTTTGTTCCTGATCCAATTCCTGAATTCCAGAAAGATAAAGTTGCGGGAAAACCGATGAAATGGTTTGTTCCGTGCATCCGTGCGGATACTGAATCAGGTAATTCAACCGTGAATTCAGGTTAACCGAAGGAAGTCCGCTAACCGTCACTACCGCTTTATTGCTTCCTTTTATTCCGAACGGAACCAACGACTGACTCACTTCTTCTCCGGAATTCAACAGTTTCGAGATATTTCTGGAAACAGGTAATTCTTTGGATTTTACAGGAATATTGATTTCGTATTTGGTTGATTCGTTGCCAGAAGTTGCCGTCAGACCGATGGTTCCAAATCCGGATATTTCCGAAGTTTTTATTCTGAATTCAACACTTTTTTCACCAATTTCAGTAAAATTTAAACTTGTTTCTTTGGCTGAAAGTATGCTGAAATGTTCGGAACATTCGATTTTAACACGTACATTTTTCAGCGCTGCATCCTGTGCAAAAACCGATACCGGAATCGTAATTTCTTCGTCAAAGCCAAGACTTCGGGGAGCAACGGGTAGCAACATAAGCGGACTTTTCACAGCGCTTGTTTTTTCAG
>CAMDGL010000468.1 GCA_945897845.1 Chitinophaga pinensis
TCAACTTCAGGAAACCAAACATCGGCATCAAAATCGCGGTGAACTACTGTCAGGTATAGTTTTCCGGCCAGAGGGAAAAATTCGCGGTAAATCATGCCGCCTCCGATAATGAATGCTTCGGACTCATTTTTCACGGCTTCCACCGCTTCGTCGATAGAGAAGACCATTTCGCAACGCTCAAATTTATCTTCGGGATTGTCGGTAATTACAATGTTCCTGCGGTTCGGAAGTGCACCTTTTGGCAAAGAAAGCAAAGTATTTCTGCCCATAATCACCGGATGTCCGGTGGTAATTTCTTTAAACCGTTTCAGATCGTTGGGCAGGTGAAAGAGTAAATCGTTGTTTTTCCCAATGGCAAAATTCTGCGCAATTGCGACAATTATGGAGATGTTTTCGTGTATCATATCTGTATAAATATTCTATACCGCCACTTTCCCGGCAATGTGCGGATGCGACTGGTAGCCTGTCAGATCAAAATCTTCAAACTTAAAATCGAAAATGTTTTTTACTTCCGGATTAATTTTCATTAGCGGAAGTGGAAATGGTTCGCGCGACAATTGCAATTTAACCTGTTCCATGTGGTTCAGGTAAATGTGTGCGTCGCCGAGGGTGTGCACAAAATCACCCGGCTGCAATTCGCAAACCTGCGCCATCATCAATGTCAGCAGAGCGTAAGATGCGATATTGAAAGGTACACCGAGAAAAATATCGGCACTTCGCTGGTAAAGCTGGCACGAAAGTTTACCATCTGCCACATAAAACTGAATCAGAAGATGGCACGGCGGAAGTTTCATTTTGTCGATTTCACCCACATTCCATGCGCTCACAATGTGGCGGCGCGAATCGGGATTGTTTTTGATGCTGTTAACAACCTGCGTGATCTGGTCGATGTGCCGGCCGTCGGGAGTTGGCCATGAGCGCCACTGATAACCGTAAACCGGACCAAGTTCTCCGTTTTCGTCGGCCCATTCGTTCCAGATTCTCACGCCATTATCCTGAAGGTATTTGATGTTGGTATCGCCGGTTAAAAACCAAAGCAATTCGTGAATGATTGATTTCAGGTGCAGTTTTTTTGTGGTCAGTACCGGAAATCCTTGCGAAAGGTTGTACCTCGTCTGATGTCCGAAAACGCTGATGGTTCCGGTTCCGGTACGATCGCTTTTTTCAACGCCGTTGTTGATTACATGATTCAGTAAATCAAGGTATTGTTTCATTAAATTTTTTTGTGTTTGTATTTGAAAGCAAAGGGGAAAATTAACCCAAGGACCAATGCATATCCGGCAAAAACCAGCCAGATGGTCGGCCAGTCGCGAATCCCGTCTTTGGTAAATAAATCAACAATCAACCCGCTTCCGTAACCACCAAGAGTGGCACCAACGCCATTTGTTACCATCATAAAGAGCCCTTGGGCACTTGCCCGATAAGATGAAGGAACCTCTTGTTCAACAAACAAAGACCCCGAAATATTGAAAAAATCGAAAGCCATTCCGTAAACAATCATAGACAATACTAGCAGGTACAATCCACTTCCGGGGTCACCAATGCTGAACAATCCGAACCGCAATACCCATGCGAATATGCTCATTATCATTACTTTTTTGATGCCAAATTTCCGCAGAAAGAAAGGGATGGTAAGTATGAAAAGCGTTTCCGACATTTGAGAAATCGATAGTAGTACGATGGGGTGCTTTACTCCAAAAGTATCGGGATGGGTCAGGTTAAAACTTTCGAGGAAGGAACCGCCAAATGCGTTGGTAATTTGAAGTGCCGCGCCTAAAAACATCGCAAACAGGAAAAAGACAGCCATTCTGCTTTGCTTGAAAAGTACAAGTGCATCAAGTCCAAGCCGTGATGCAAGTGTTTTCTTTTGAGTTGATTTTACCGGCTTGCAGGCAGGTAAGGAAATTGCGTATAGTCCCAGGGCGATGGATGAAAAGCCGCTAAAAACCAATTGCATGTTACTCGATTTCCAGCCGAAGAGATCAACAATCCACATGGCTGCAATAAAACCGATGGTTCCCCAAACCCGGATAGGCGGAAAATCTTTGACAACATCATATCCCTTTTGCTCAAGTATTACGTACGAAACGGTACTGTTCAAAGCAATTGTAGGCATGTAAAACATCGAATTCAAAAGCATCACATAAAAGAATATGTCAGGATCGGTGACCGTTGATGCCCAGAAAAGCAACATTGCCCCAACGATATGGCAAATTCCAAGCAACTTTTCGGCATTGATCCATTTGTCGGCGATGATGCCCATAATGGCCGGCATAAATAGTGATGCAATACCAAGAGTTGAAAAAACAGCGCCGATTTCAGCGCCAGTAAAGCCCAGTGTTCCGCCCAAATAGCCACCAATAGATATCAACCACGCCCCCCAAATGAAAAACTGGAGGAAGTTCATTATGATTAAACGATTTTTAATTCCCATCATGTAGTTCTTGTTTATTCTTTTCTGCGGCGGTTTATTTCGTCCCTGATGGCCGAAGCCCGTTCGTAATCTTCATCATTAATAGCATTGGTAAGCATTTCTGAAAGCTCGGCTGAAGTATATTTTCCGTATTCATGTTTTTTTCCTCTGGGTTGCTCTTCACTTGCAGGCTGTCGCCATTCTTCCTGATTTTGTTCGTTTTCAAATTCTATGACAATTCCGGCACGTTCAAGAATTTCTTCGGTGGTATAAATAGGACTGCCAAAACGAAGGGCGAGCGCGACTGCATCAGAAGTACGCGAGTCTATAATTATTTGTTTGCCATCTTTTACACAAATCAGTTCTGAATAAAAAATCCCCTCTTCGAGTTTGTAAATGATGACTTCGGAAATATAAATATCGAAGGCAGTAGCCATTTGTTTAAAAAGATCGTGTGTGAGCGGGCGTGGTGGTTTTAAACCTTCAAGCTGGATGGCGATTGATTGTGCTTCAATTGGACCTATAATAATAGGTATTCTTCGGTCACCATTTTCCTCAGCCAGCACCAAAGCATAGGCGCCTGATTGTGATTGACTGACTGACAGTCCCAATATGTTGAGTTTTACTTTATGCATTTATCTTTTTAATAGAATCGCTAAGGGTAACAAATATAAGAATTGTTTTGCATTTCGATTATTTTTTTTGTCTTTTGAATTCTTGTTTCAAAATCTGATTTATTGCGGGTTGTTGAATTTGAAAATGCAGTTCAAACTGAAATATTTCTGAAAAAATAATGTAAACCTTTGGTGATCACCTAAAATTATCTACTTTTGCAATCCGAAAGTTTTCGCGCAGGCTCAATAAGCGGTAATTCAATTGATTCCCGCCTGCCGGATGAAATATTAAAGATAATCGAAATGTACGCAATTGTAGAGATTGCCGGTCAGCAAATGAAAGTTGAAAAAGGCCGGAAAATTTATGTTCATCGTTTGGAAAATGCTGAAGGCGAAAC
>CAMDGL010000469.1 GCA_945897845.1 Chitinophaga pinensis
CGGCTGCAACCTTGAAATCGGTTAAATATGGAAATATAAAATTGTTCAACCCTATTCAGGGTTACAGTTGTTTTCTGTTCCCAAGAGGGTGTCTAAATAGTCGAAGAACTGTATCTTTTTTCTCAGTGAACCTCTGTGCCTGCTCCGTGGATCTCTGTGATATAATTAATTACACAGAGTAAAACAGAGGATACACCGAGCACCACAGAGTTTTTGGAAACCCTGCATTTAAATTTAGCACCTTCGGTACACATAAGAATCACAGATGGATGCGGTAAGCAAGTCCGGCTGCCGGTTCGTCCGTTCCGTAATAACCGCCATAAATAAACAGATGCTTCCACAAAAGCACTGTTCCGGCGAAATTGAAATGCCGTGTATCGTATTCTGCCAGAAGGGTAACATTTGAAAAACGTTTGGGTGAATAGCTCAGCCCGCCAAAAACACCATCCAGTGAAGCCCTTGATTTGTAATTGTACCCATAACCGGCCGTGAGCCGGAAGATATGTGCCCGTGTGCTGAGTGTTTTGGTAGAAACCACATAACTGCTTGCAAAAAATTGATTCCCCTCTCCGCTACCCGATGAATAAATATCTTCCATCCCTGCCACCAGGGATGGAAGTATTTTTTGTTCTTTCAGGAACCTGAATTTCACATTAAACGACCGGTCTTGCTGCGAGAAATTTCCTTTTGGACTTAACGGGTACAAAGTTAACCGGTAAGTTAACTCCGTAAAGGGCAAAAAACTCAGGGTGAAAAAATAATTGGCGGTATTGTCGCCAAAACTCTTGCTGACCTGCCCGATGGGTAAATAATTCAACCCGGCCGAAAATGTTTTATCCGGATGTATCTCACCAACCGGAATGTTTAACAAACCTGATGAACCTGCACGCATTTGCGCCTCAAGCGGTTTGCTGAGCCCAAAGGCAAGGGCAAGTAAAATCAGTGGAAGTAATCGCATACAGCTGTGCTAAAGGATTAAAAGAGTCATTCAATCGTCATTCGGTGGTCATTCAATGGTCATTAAGTTGGCTTGAACTGACAACTTAATGACTATGAATGACAACAATTGACTGTCACAAAAAACCAATCAGGTAAGATGAAGGACAATCATTAAAATAACAATGAATTCAACTGCTTACGCGTTGTGAAGATCTGTAAAATACAGTGTAAAAATTTCAGTATATTGTCTTAATTGCACCAAAACAAGTTGCAGCATGTACGAAAAATATTGCTTCTCGGCTTCAGTGAAAATCAATACCGATTTTGTACCTGTTCCTGTACCTTGCAAACGTTGACAGTTTTGAAGCTGGGCAAGGGTATTGTCGGTCATGAACTTTTGCAAATCCAATGCGCCCTGGTAAAAGTCTGCTTCATAGGAAATGGTTTTTGTCGCATCCACTTTGATCAGGTTCGGGCTCAATTCGGCATTGCCTTCCATAATCGTACCGATTTGGTCGATTTCGGTGGTGGAAGTGAAGGCTGGCAGGGTGATCATACGGGCAACAACTGCATAAAAGGTAACCAGGTCGTTGGCTTTTAATTTTGTTACTTCAGCAGCCGACAGAACCAGTCTCGCTTTCATTGCATCAATTTCAGGCTGTAAATTGGCGGTAGCAAACTTTTCAGTGGTTGCTGCAGGAACGAGCCCTGCCTGAATTACCGCGTCCGATTTTACATCGGCAGGCAAAGCTGCCACCGTTGAAGCTGTAGTCAGCGTGGTTCCTACCTTGGTCGCGGCTTCAACATTAATGACATCGGCTGCCGTTGTTCCTACCGGGTCTTTCTTGCACGAATTCAATGATTGTCCGGCGATAAACATCGCTGCAGAAATCAGTACTGTCTTGAAAAAAAGTTTACGTGTTCTCATCTTTTAGTTATTAAGGATTAATAAAACGATTGTAAATATGTTGAGGATAAATATCCTGTGAGGAGCGGTTTTCATCCGGACTGGTTTCATAATACCGTCCATAGACAAACGCATTTTTGTAATTGTATTCCATATCGAAATAAGAAGCCAGACTTACCTGCACCGGGTGTTTGTGCCGCCGGATGAATGGATTCAGCGGAACCGCAAAATGAAAACCTCCTCCTGGTTCATTTCCGGTATAATAGGCATAAAAACCAATGGTAACTTCTCCGAAATGACGGTAAACATCGGCACGAAATCCACGGTCGCCAAACAAAAACTGTCCGATTTTAAGATCAGCCCGCATTTGATAAAAGGGCAGATAATAACTTCCCGTCACATTCCAGGTAAAGCGATCGAGGGAACTGTGTTTCCAGTAATAATTGTAAAGCGATGAATAACCGGTTAGTCCCACATTGGCTGCCAAACTCCACCGGCTGTTCTCCCAATTCTTCTTCCATTTCAGATCGAAGCCATACCGGTGGTAATTGAAACTGCCTGCCGTGATCTTCAACTGATTGAGGCGCGGCAAAACAAAGCGCTGCGAAATGGTTACAAAACCCGGACGGATGTAACTGTCGGCCTTGTCGAGTTGATTGAGGATGGGGAAAATAACCTGACCGGTAAAAAGCATTCCTTTAAAGGGTGAATATTTGAGGGCAGGCGCCAGGTTGAACTGCTTTTCGTAGATATAATCACCCAACACCATGTCTCTCATGGTGACCTGCGGATAAACAACCAGTTCAAGCCGCGAACGGACCGGCCTGCTTACCTTCTCCTTTTTAATCGCTGCAAACACCTTTTCACCGGCAAACGAAATGTCTGTAATTTGTCCTTCCGTCGCACTATTTACCGTTTCTCCGGAAGAAATTAACTGCTTCGAATGAAACAATCCCTGGTAAACCGGAGCTCCCTGTTCCAGCAAAATAATACGTATTACTGCGGAATCCCGGTAAACGCTGTTGATTAAACCGAATGCCTTCTGAAGGTTTTCCGACGGAGAACGGAAAACACTGTTTTCGATGGTGCAAATGATTTCATTCGCTTTGACAAGCACCCTGATCTCCTCAAATCCTTCCGACTGAAGCAATTCCGTCGCCTTAATTTCGTACGACTGTGCCTCCATATTTTTAGGAGAAATCAAAAACAGGGTAAGTGACAACAGGCAAAATTGATAGAATCTAAGCAAGATTTATATTTTTTTGAATGATCGGAAAGTCATCCGGTGAAGGCATTTTAATAAGGTAAATAAGGTTTTGATCGTGTGGGCGATTCTGGTACTAAGGTTTAATAAAATGGGAATAAGGTTTTTTTTAGCATCATCCGATGAATATCTTTTACAATGAGCATAAATATTTGTTGTCATTTTAGGTGCAGCGCACAGTTGATATTTGTAGTTTACAGGTTGCAATTCTGCAAGAGGTGCAGGGCACCGAAACAGAAATTAAAATCAAATTAGAGTTTATCCAGAAAATCTGTTACTGAAATATTTGCCTGAGTTAAAATAGCTTTAAGCGT
>CAMDGL010000470.1 GCA_945897845.1 Chitinophaga pinensis
CTGAACTTGTATTTCAGGAAGTTTATCTGACAATTCAGGCTTTGAAAATTTTGGCCCCAATATATAAGCCAATACCAGAATGCCGAGGATCGACGCAGTGATGAGCAGGATTTTCTTCATAGCCAATGTTGTTTACTGAAGTGTTCTGAAAATGTTTTTTGCTAAACTACTGAAATTTGCTTTGCCTGTCAATATTTATTAAACAAGTTGGGCATTTATTGGTTCTTTTGTGGAATCTGAATAGTGACAGACTGAATCAATTACAATTGCAATTTGTTACTTTTAATGCTTACTTTAAAACACTGAAAAATCAATTGTTCAACCATGGATAAATTTTCGCAAGTGGGTAACCAGGAAATCGCTGCTATTGAAGAATTATATTCCTCATATCTTATTGATCCTGAATCGGTAGATGCAAGCTGGAAAAATTTCTTCGCCGGATTTGAGTTCGCCCGAAAGAATTTCGATGACTCAAATATTTTGGCTCATGACGAAAAAATCGACAAGGAATTTGCAATACTGAACCTTATTCACGGTTATCGTCAGCGGGGGCATTTGTTTACCAAAACCAATCCGGTACGTTCGAGGAGGAAATATTTGCCTACTCTTGACATCGAAAACTTTGGGTTGCAAAAATCTGACCTCGATACTGTTTTTAAGGCGGGCAACAATATCGGCATCGGACCAGCCACGCTGAGAGCAATCATCGAACATTTGGAAGCAACTTATTGCGAGTCGATTGGCGTTGAATATGTTTTCATGCGTCATCCTGAACTAATTGACTGGCTGAAAGTCAAAATGGAATCAACCCGAAATTCGCAGGTTTTCACTCCGGAACAAAAAAACCACATCTATTACCATTTAAAGATTGCCGTAGGTTTCGAAAGTTTTATTCATAAAAAATTTGTAGGTCAGAAACGATTTTCACTGGAGGGTGGGGAAGCGCTGATTCCTGCTTTGGATGCAGTAATTGAACACGGTGCCGAATTGGGAATCAGCGAGTTTGTCATCGGTATGTCGCATCGGGGGAGACTCAATGTTCTGACCAATATCCTCGAAAAACCGTATGAAAATATTTTCAAGGAATATGTTGGTACTGAATACGAACAGGACCTTTCGCTTGGCGATGTAAAATACCATTTGGGCTACGAAAATGAAGTGGAAACCGATCATGGTAAAAAAGTCAGGCTGAGTCTGATGCCCAATCCATCGCACCTCGAAACTGTGGGTGCACTGGTTCAGGGGATGGTCCGATCACGAATAGATACACAATACGACAGCGATTACGACAAGGTGGCCCCGATTGTTATTCACGGTGATGCTGCCATTGCTACCCAGGGGATTGTTTACGAAGTGATACAGATGTCGCAGTTGGCTGGTTATAAGACTGGTGGAACCATTCATCTGGTAATTAACAACCAGGTTGGTTTTACCACCAATTATCTCGACGCACGTTCGAGTACCTATGCTACCGACGTGGCCAAAGTGACCCGCTCTCCCGTTTTTCATGTGAACGGCGACGATGTGGAAGCCATCATTTTCACAGTGAAACTTGCCATGGAATTCAGACAGAAATTTCATGCCGATGTTTTTATTGATATTTTATGCTACCGGAAATACGGCCACAACGAAGGCGACGAACCCCGGTTTACCCAACCATTATTGTATAAAGCGATTGAAAAACATCCCAATCCGCGCGATATTTATGCCGACAAACTTGCAGAACAAGCTGTTTTATCCAAGGCTGAAACTTCGAAACTCAATCATGAATTTGATCTTTTTCTTGAAGACAAATACAAAGAATCAGAAAAAATTGACAAAGTTAAAGTCCTTCGTTTCCTGAATGAGAAATATACTGAATTTACAAATCCTTCAAAAACTGATCTGATTTACCCGGTTAAAACGGGCGTCAGAAAAAGTGAATTGCTGCGGATTGCAGAAAGAATAAATACCCTTCCAAAGGACAGGAAATTCTTCAAGAAAATTGACCGCATCGTTGAGGACCGTCGCATGATGATGCTCGATAACCGAATGGATTGGGCGATGGCCGAGTTGCTTGCATACGGAACGCTGCTTGAAGAAGGTTATCCGGTAAGGTTGAGTGGTCAGGATTCGGAACGCGGAACTTTTGCCCACCGGCACGCCTCTTTTGTAGTGGAAGATACCGATGAAAAGTATTTTCCGCTTAAAAACATCAGCGATCATCAGGCGCAATTCAATGTCTTTAATTCACTTTTATCTGAATATGGGGTGCTTGGATTCGAATACGGATATTCTCTTGCGACTCCAAAAGGATTGACCATTTGGGAAGCTCAGTTTGGCGATTTCACCAATGTGGCACAGGTGATTTTCGATCAGTACATTTCCTCGGCTTACGAAAAATGGGGAATGATGAACGGCCTGGTTTTGTATCTTCCTCATGGTTACGAAGGTCAGGGGCCGGAACATTCAAGTGCACGAATTGAGCGTTTTTTGAATCTGACAGCCGACAATAATATGCAGGTTGTAATTCCGACAAGTCCTGCCAGTATGTTTCATTTGTTGCGCCGTCATTTGCATTGGAACGTGCGCATTCCGCTGGTTATTTTCACGCCCAAAAGCCTGTTGAGGCACCCGATGGTAACATCTTCCGTGGATGAATTGGCAGAAGGTTCTTTTCAGGAAATTATTGAAGATGCTGTGAGCAAACCTTTTAAAATCACTAAACTGATTTTTACCTACGGAAAACTCTATTACGATTTGCACAAACGACAGGCAGAGGAAGGTATTACGGATGCAGCAATCGTTCGTGTCGAGCAGTTGTTTCCACTTCCAACAGAGCGCATCAAATCTGTTATTGCAAAATATCTGAACATTGAGAAAATAATATGGGCGCAGGATGAACCATCGAACATGGGCGCCTGGCAGCACATTCAACGCTTTTTACCTGACGTTCCTTTCGAATTGATTTCACGTCCGGCAAGCGCAAGCCCCGCTGTCGGGTTGATGTATCAGCACAATATGCGCTTGAAAGCGATACTTGATGCTGCTTTTAGTGAAAAAGTTTTAGCCTGAGAAAAGGCAGAAGTCCGGAATCAGAAGTCTGGAGTAGCGCGGTTCCCTGATCAGCGAAGCGTATCGAAGGGAGCAATTCATTGATGATTATAAACCAATAAAAAAAACCAAAATGTTGATCGAAATAAAAGTGCCTACTCCGGGTGAATCCATTACTGAAGTTGAAATCGGAAAATGGTTGGTTGCCGATGGTGACCTGGTTTACAAAGATCAGGAAGTGGCTGAAGTTGAATCGGACAAAGCAACTTTAACTTTGGCCGCCAGTGAAAACGGACAGATAAAGATTTTAATTCCTGAAGGTGAAACCGTGGCTGTGGGAACCATTGCCTGCACCATCGACCCAAGTGTTGTTCCTGAAATGAAAACTGA
>CAMDGL010000471.1 GCA_945897845.1 Chitinophaga pinensis
CTCGTGTGGCTCATCTGGGAAATATTGCGTTGCGCACCGGTCGCCGTTTGTACTGGGATGCTGAAAAAAGTTTGTTCATCAACGACGATGAAGCCAATAAGTTTTTGGTCCCGGAATACCGTGCTCCATGGGTGTTGCCCAAGATTTAATTCTACACATTTGAGATATGAAAACCCGGTTAATAGCCGGGTTTTTTCGTTAATTATTAGCGCGTTACAGGCTTTTTAGATAATTTATTCATTCTTCTTGTTGATTCTACAATAAGAATCTGGAATTTTATGCTTTTCTTTCGGAAAGTTTGTTGATATTTGGATCAGATTCAACTGACTTTGCGGATTTGTCAAGGCAATTTCAGAAATGTCAACGAATAATCCTAACTCTAAAAACGAACGCTTGTGGAAAAACTTTCATTAAAAGAAAAAATCGGGTATGCTCTTGGAGATGGAGCTGCAAACATAGCCTGGCGAGGTGTCTCCACGTTTTTATTTATCTTTTATACCGATGTTTTTGGAATAAATCCTGCTGCCGTGGGACTACTCCTGTTAATTGCGAGGTTCAGTGATGGGGTTAGTGATATTGCAATGGGCATTATCGGCGACAGGACCAAATCGAAATACGGCAAATTTCGTCCGTGGATACTTTGGACGGCCATTCCGTTGGGAGTAATTTTGTCGTTGTTATTCATGAGCCCAAATTTAAGTCCTACCGGAAAAATAATTTATGCTTATACTACTTATATAATATTTACGCTGGTTTATACGGCAAACAATATTCCATACGGTGCGCTGATGGCCGTGATGACTGGCGACGATAAAGAGCGCACAAGTCTTGGATCGTATCGAATGGTTGGCGCTTTTAGTGGTGGAATGCTGGTTCAGGGGGCTTTGCTGTTCTTAGTAGCCCACTTTGGAAATATAGATCCGACAATAAATAGCGCAAAGCTTGAACCTTCGAAATATGTAGTGACTGTTTCAACCCCGAAGGATGTGGAGAATGTGAACATCAAGACCAGGGATGGTATCGCCCTATTTTCCTGGGCAGATTCTGCAATTGTCGAAAGTGAAAATGTTCCGACGAAAGGAAAAAGTTTCTCGATGGAAGCACAAAAAGAGTATTCATTCATCGTTTCAGGAGAGGAAAACATTGAATCAAAAGACATTTCTATCATTGACCAGAAAAGAGGATACAGCAATTCCATTTATCTATTGTCGGTTTTCCTGTCGCTGGCTCTTATCGCAACTTTTTATACCACGAAGGAACGGGTAACTCCGCCGAAATCGCAGGAAACCAATCTGGGAATGGATTTAAAAGATTTAATCCGGAACAGGCCATGGATAATCATGTTGATTATCGGATTGGTATTTCAGATTTACAATTCCATAAAACAGGGAATTGTTGTCATCTATTTTTCGCATTATTTGCACGATCAGCTGTTGGCCGGATCATACATGGTTGCGCTCATGGTGGCATCCATTGGCGGTGCAATGATAACATCTCCATTGGGAAAACGATTTGGCAAACGGAACCTGTTCATTTATGCCTTTATTTTTTCAGGTTTGGTCAATGCACTGCTTGCTTTTTGCGGTCCCGACGATATTGTTGGTATTTTTTCAATCGGTATAATTTCTGAATTTGCCGCGGCCATATTCCCAACCCTGTTTTTTGCCATGCTCGGTGATGCTGCTGATTATTCAGAGTTTAAAAACGGACGCAGGGCAACAGGGCTGATCTATTCAGCAGGTTCATTCTCGACCAAGCTTGGGGGAGGCGTTGCCGGTGCGATTATTGGTTTTGTTTTAGCTGCCTACCATTATAACGGACAGGATGCTGTTGCTATACAAGGTGCAGTTCCGGCTATCATCATGTTAATGAGTTGGATACCAACTATTGTTGCCCTGATTGGAGCCGGATTAATGATGCTCTATCCGTTGGATCAATCGAAAATGGATGAAATAACCATTGAATTAAACAGTAGAAGAGCCAAGGAAATTTACAATTAGACAACATAGCCATTTGCGATTTAACCATTTATGATTCACTCAATTTAATAGTAAATTGTAAATAACCAAATCGTAAATAATACTAATCATTTACAATTCAACATTATGAAATTTGGACATTTTGACGATCAGCACAGAGAATATG
The DNA here is from genome assembly GCA_945897845.1 of Chitinophaga pinensis. Taxonomy (GTDB): domain Bacteria; phylum Bacteroidota; class Bacteroidia; order Bacteroidales; family Prolixibacteraceae; genus Aquipluma. The sequence goes on from CAMDGL010000471.1 coordinate 2,146, forward strand.
TGATCACAAACCCAAAAACACCCTGGCCTTGGATTAACTACCTGGGGAATGAAGATTTTTTCTCACTCATTTCAAACACTGCCGGCGGTTATACCTTTTATAAGGATGCCAAGTTCCGCCGGTTGACACGCTACCGTTACAACAATGTTCCGATGGACAGCGGCGGTAAATATTTTTACATCAAAGATGGCGATACTTCGTGGTCGCCTGGCTGGAAACCATGCAAAACAGAACTTGACAGTTATGAGTGCCGTCATGGAATGAATTACACTTCTATAAAAGGTGAGAAAAACGGTGTTACAGCCACTGCCCTTTATTTCGTTCCACTTAAAACATGGGCTGAGGTTCAGAAATTAACCCTGACCAATAATTCGAAAGAAGTTAAGAACCTGAAAATTTTCTCGTTTGTGGAATGGTGTTTGTGGAATGCCGCAGCCGATATGGAAAACTTCCAGCGAAATTTTTCAACCGGCGAAGTAGAAATTGAAGATTCGGTAATTTATCACAAAACGGAATACAAAGAACGCCGTGACCATTTTGCCTATTATTCGGTAAATGTTCCGATGCAGGGATACGATACCGATCGCGAGACATTCTTCGGACTTTACAATGGCTTTGAAGAACCACAAACGGTAGAAGTTGGTAAACCTCAAAACACGGAAGCTCATGGCTGGTCACCAATCGCTTCGCATTACCTCGAAGTTGAATTGCAACCAGGAGAAACCAAAGAATTTGTTTTCGTTTTAGGTTATGTCGAGAACAAAGAGGATGAAAAATGGGAGTCAAAAAATATCATCAATAAGTCGAAAGCCAAAGAAACCATTGCGAAATTCGATACCGCTGAAAAAGTTGATGCCTCTTTGGCCGAATTGCGAGAATACTGGGATAATCTGTTGAGTGTTTATACGGTTGATTCGGGCGATGAAAAGCTGGATCGAATGGTGAACATCTGGAATCAGTACCAGTGTATGATCACTTTCTGTTTCTCGCGTTCTGCTTCGTTTTTCGAATCAGGAATTGGCCGTGGAATGGGTTTTCGCGACTCGAACCAGGATTTAATCGGTTTTGTACATCAGATTCCGGAGCGTGCCCGCGAACGCATCATCGACATTGCTTCCACTCAATTTCAGGATGGAGGATGCTATCATCAATATCAGCCGTTGACAAAAAAAGGAAACAACGATATTGGCGGAGGATTTAATGATGATCCGATGTGGTTGATTTTAGGAACAATCAGTTACATAAAAGAATCAGGCGATTTCGGTATCCT
>CAMDGL010000472.1 GCA_945897845.1 Chitinophaga pinensis
TGTTACAAAAAACAGAGAGATATGGGATGCAGCGGATGCAACACAAATATTGATTTAGACCGGCCAGCCATGCTTGGCACATACGACTGGCTCAACGATATACCTGATACCACCAACGAATCGAACATTGTTGAAATACGATTCAAAGGAACCCGAAAAGAGTTTTTCAGGAATGAAGACGGGATACAATTGAAACGCGACGAACTGGTTGTTGTGGCCTGTTCTCCAGGTCATGATATTGGGGCTGTTTCACTTACAGGCAAATTAGCCGAACTTCAGTTTAAACGAAAGGTAAAGAAACCGGAACGTTACGAATGGAATAAAATATACCGAAAAGCAACTCCTGCCGATGTCATCAAATGGGAAGAGGCAAAAGCCCGTGAGAACAAGGTGATGATTCGTGCCCGACAGATAGCCAATGAGTTAGAACTCAACATGAAGATCGGCGATGTAGAATTCAGGGGCGACAATAACAAAGCTATTTTCTATTACATTGCTGATGACCGTGTCGATTTTCGCGAACTGATCAAGCAATACGCACGTGAATTCAGTATCAAAATTGAAATGAAGCAGATTGGCGTTCGGCAGGAAGCTGGCCGCATTGGCGGCATTGGTTCATGCGGACGAGCCTTGTGTTGCTCAACCTGGCGAACCGATTTTTCGAGCGTCACTTCGGATGCAGCCGTCAAACAGGGATTATCGCCCAATGCCGAGAAAATGGCCGGACGATGTGGCAAACTTAAATGCTGCCTTACCTACGAACTCGACCATTACCTGGAAGCATTGGAAGATTTTCCGCATGAACTTTTGACCATTGAAACGGATAAGGGAATTGCAAGGCATTTCAAAACCGATATTCTCCAGAAAAAGATTTGGTACATGTACGATAAATCGGATGGACGAACTTTTGTACTCGATTTAGCTGATGTTAAAAAATTCCTGAACGCCAATAAGCGCGGGCAAAAACCATCGATAGACGGATACACCACCGATGCTGAACCCAAGAAGGAAAATATGATGAATGTGGGTGAATTGGATCAAAAATTCTTCACGAAACCCGCACCTAAAAAAGGACGGACGAATCGAAATCGCAGATCGGGAAACCGTCAGCAAGGAGATTTACCACAAGGAAACAGCTCTCAGGAAACCAGATCGCAGGAAGCCAAACCACAAGAGAGCAAGATCAATGAAAGCAGATCACAAAAAAACAGACCTCCACGAAACCGACCTCAGGTAAATAAAGCTCCCAGACCAGAAAATACTGGCTCGAATGAGTAAAAATATAGCACTTCATAATAAGCGAGCGGGTGACTTTGAGTCGCCTGCTCGGTTGTTTTCAACCCACCTTCAATAATTCAATTCCACGCTTTTCTGCCCATTGATCAAGAATATGATCTGAATCGGCAATAACCAGCAAAAAACCGCCCCCTCCGGAGCCCAGAAGCTTTATATATACTTTTTCGCAATGCGCAAAAGAAATAACCCGATGAAAACCAGCCGGAATCATCTCATGAAAATGATAAAGTTGGAATCGAACCAGTTTTTCCAGGTGCAAAAAGAAATTTTGTTTGTCGCCGTTTAGCAAAGATTCAATGCAACCATTATTCGCTGGAATAAACTGACCTTCGAAAGCCAGTGCAAACTCCGGAAGATTAAAAAGATCGATAAAATGTTTCACCAGCGGGCCCGTCGCCCCGGTTGTTTTGGTATCAACTAAGGCAACTGCCAAACCCGCCTTTTGCAAATCAAAATCAACAGGAATAACCTGTTTTTGTGAGTCAACCAAAATTGGTTTATTCAGGTACGAAATCAGCGGATCGAGCCCCGAACTTTTCCCATGGAAAAAGCTTTCAAGCACAGCAAAGTTGGCTTTCAGAATTTCAGGAGAGAGATTATTTCCCAGGTTGGACGGAAATGCATATTTGCCAAAAAGCGCGGCGACCAAAGCTCCCGAACTTCCCAATCCGTATTGCTGGGGAATACTGGAATTAAAGAAAAGTCCACGTTCAAGATCATTTTCAAGCCTGGGCAAATCGAACGAAAAATGCAATTCTTTGTTGGAATCTGCCAATTTCAAATGCTTGTAAAACTTCCGGATTTCAGCAGTACTTTCCAAATGCAAATGATTCGATTCAAAATCCAGAAAACCTGAGAACTGTGGAAACGGAACCGACAAAGCCATCGCATCATACATCAGTCCGTATTCGCCAAAAAGAAGTAGTTTTGAGTTAAATATAGTTCCAAGTTCCATATTTCAATTTTTTGTTGCAGGTTACGAGTTGCATGTTGCGGGTTTTGCCAACTCGCAACACGAACCCCGCAACTCGTATCAATTCATTAATTTTTCAGGTCCGTTGCCAATTCCATCGTCAATCCACATTCTGTTTTCGCAGAAAACCAGCAATTCGCGTTCAATAAAGGCTTTCACGTCGGGTTCGTTTTCCTGAAAATACAGCAAATGGATATTTGGTCCGGCATCGATCGTAAAACAAACCGGAATCTGCGTCATTTCCCGAAACCGGCGAATCCGGCTGATCAGCTCCAGGCTATTCGGTTTCAGCAACAAAAACGACGGATTCGAAGTCATCATCATGGCATGTAAACTCAAAGCTTCATTCTCAACCACAGCAATGAATTTTTCCAGATCGCCGGTAAGCAAAGCCAAATAAAGCTCGTTAATATTTTCGTGAGCCTGCGCAATGCGCGAACGCTGATAAAAATGTTCGTCCATCAACCGATGTCCCACAGAACTCGAAACCTCTTTGGTTCCCGAATCGACCATCAGGATAGCATCGCACAACCCGTAAAATACCTGATGGACTCCTTCAGAAAGCGGCATTGCATGTTCGTCGCTGCACGATTTAAACAACTGAGTCTGTCCCCAAAGGACAAAACCGCCGTAAACCGATCGGCAGGCGCTTCCGCTGCCCATGCGCGCCAATTCTGAAGCTTTTTGCCAGAATTCAGGGCAATTGGGTTCTTTTCCTGAAATTGCAAAATCGAGTTCGGTCAAACACAGAGCCAGCGCCCCGAACGACGAGGCCGACGAAGCAATTCCGGCCGAATGAGGGAAGCTGTTACTACTGTGTATTCTGAAATGATATTTATTCACCCAAGGCAACCAAGCCGAAACATGATTGAGATATTTTTCGATACGCTCGCCAAACGAACTTGCCGCACCTTCGAAGTAGAACTCCACTTTTTGATCGCCATCTTTATGCAATTCGACCGATGTTTCGGTAAAAGCATTTTGAAGCACAAAACTCAGCGACGGGTTCATCGGTTTCTGGAAATCGCGTTTGCCCCAATATTTCACCAGCGCAATGTTCGATGGGCATCTCCACTTGCTCCAATGCGTATGTTTTACCGTTCCGGTCATGCTTATTTCCGTTTTAAAATCAGATCGTCC
>CAMDGL010000473.1 GCA_945897845.1 Chitinophaga pinensis
AATAGTTGAAAAACTAGGTGAACTGTCGAAACGCGGTTTAACGCTCGAACTGGGGCAACTGGAATCTGTTGAAGCAGTTGAAAAAATTGCACGGATGTACCCTCAAATGAATATTGTGATTGACCATATGGCGGGAGGGAAGATTCAGAATAATGAAATTGTGCCCGATGACTGGAACAAAAGGCTGGAAAGACTTGCTGCCCTGCCCAATGTGTATTGCAAGGTTTCTGCGCTGTTCGACCTTTCGGGACAATCGCCGGCGCCCATTAATGCAACTTATTACCGCCCGTTTATCGACCGGGTAGTTGATGCGTTTGGACCCGACCGAATTTTTTTCGGGAGCAACTGGACACTTTCAGAAATGTATGGCACCTATGGCAACTTGGTCGGGATATACGATCAATACCTCGAAAAAAAGAAAGGGATTTCTGCCAGTAAATTTTATGCTGAAAATGCCATAAAAGCATATGGACTGAAAATTGAAGAGTAATAAACCAATAAAATACGATATCATGAGACCGTTGAATTACAGAGCAATGATGATGGCAACACTATTATTTGCTTTATCAGTTTCCACCGTTTTCTCACAACCAAAGTTTCCGGTTCCAATCGCAGGCGATGAGAGTGGATTTGTTTCCATTTTTGATGGCAGCTCGCTGACTGGTTGGGAAGGCGATCCGGTATATTGGCGGGTTGAAAACGGGGCGATTGTAGGCGAAGTTACCCCCGAAACCATTTTGAAACGAAACTCCTTTTTAATTTGGAGAGGCGGAACGACCGGAGATTTTGAATTAAAACTCGAATACAAAGTTTCGGAGCAGGGAAATTCAGGTATTAATTACCGGAGTTTTGAAGTGGACGAAACCCCTTTTGCTTTGAAGGGCTACCAATGCGATATTGACGGGAAAGGCCAGTGGAGCGGTCAGAATTATGAAGAGCGCGGGCGCACTTTCCTGGCATTGCGTGGCCAGTTTACGCAGGTTGGTGCTGATGGAAAACCGGTAGAAATTGGTTCGATGGGAAACAAGGATGAATTGTTTGGTTTCATTAAAAAAGAGGACTGGAACGAGTGCCACCTGATCGTACGCGGAAATAACCTGGTTCATCTGATTAATAGACACGTTATGAGCATAGTGGTGGACAACGATGTGGACAGCCGGAAAAACGAAGGATTGCTTGGCGTTCAGGTACATGTTGGGCCACCCATGAAGATTGAATACCGGAACATCAGAATTAAAAAATTTTAAAAATGAAAACCAGAAAACCCAATATTCTCATCATAGTTTCCGATCAGCAGGGGATTGACACCATTGCGGCCTACAAAGACTATTTTAAGCATGAAGCCTATTTGTGCCATTGGCTGAAAACTCCAAATTTTGACCGGATGGTTACCGAAGGCTATTCTTTTCTGGAATCGCACAGTACCAATCCGGTTTGCTGTCCGGCTCGTTCCAGTCTTTTTACGGGTAGGTACAGTGCTGAAACCGGCGTAACTTACAACAATATTGGGATTGACATGAATGTTCCGAATTTAGGTGAATGGCTTGAATCGAACGCCGATTACAACCGGGTTTATTGTGGAAAATGGCATGCCGGCGGACAATGGAACTATCCTGATGTGGAGGGTGCGCGAAAAATTCCGGGATTTGAAACAATACCCGTAGGTGTTAGCGGAACAGGCGATTTTAATGATTTTCAGGTTGCCGGGGCATTGAAAGGCTACATTATGAATTACAAGGAAGATAAACCTTTTCTGGCGGTTGCAGGTTTGATGAACCCTCATGATATTTGTTACTGGACGCCGCCGCTTCATGGGAGCAGACTGGTACCCAAAACTGATCTTTTCAATCTTGGAAATTCGCTACCTCCTTTGCCTCCCAACTTTGATTTTCAATTTAAAGATCCATCACCTAAACAGCAAGTGAAATTTTCTAAATCAGAGTGGCAAAACTACCTGTATGATTATTGCCGGATGATTGAAAAACTCGATGCTGACCTTGGACGTTTGCTCGATGCGGTCGATTCGCGCAACGATGAAACAGTCGTTCTGTTTACTTCCGATCATGGCGAAGGATCTGCCCGCCACAAAAGAGTTCAAAAGTGGCATCCGTTCGAGCAGTCGGTGAAAGTTCCGTTTATTGCATACATGCCCGGACATGTTAAGCAGAATGTCATTGATCAAAAGCACATTATATCAGGAATTGACCTAATGATGACGGTGTGCGATTATGCCGGCATTTCTGCCCCTCCAAACTGCATGGGCCGCAGCCTTAAAAGTTTAATCGAAACGGGAGCAACGAACGATAAAATGGATGTTGCCTTTGCCGAATTTCAGCACACAGGCAGGGTCGTCAGAAAAGGCGATTTCAAATATGTGAAAATCTATGAGTTTTCAGGGGATCCGGATCAACCTTTTGTACGTATTGAAGATGACCAGCCTGAAAAATTTCAGCCATGCGCCGGTAGCAGCCGTTACAAGACTCTGCCCGATAAATTGTTATTCAACATTAAAAATGATCCATGGGAATTAAACGATTTGTCAGATGATCCGGCTTATGCCTTAAAAATAACAGAACTAGACCATTTGTTGGCTGAAGAATGGGAAAAGAAAATGGTACCCGGAACGCATTTCGATAGAAACTAAACCTGAAAACATCATGGAAAAATTACATAGCAGAAGAAATTTTCTGAAAAGCGCAGGGTTAATCGCAGGTTTAACACAGCTTCCGCTGATGGGTTGGGCTTCAGGTTTTTCTACCTTACTGAATGAAGGAGTGAATCCGGCAAATGAATTTTCATTACTGAAACTGGAGACAATTCTGTCCGGTTACAAATACCCTTTTGTTGATCAGTTTTCGACCATCTCGTTTGAAGCAAACTATAAGCTTTATAATCTCTATGGCGATAATGCTGTTTTTTCAGGTGAGTTTGCTTTAATATCAGGAATAAAAGGGAAAAACCGGCAGTTTGAATTCTCGAATTGGCGGTTGGCAAATAACGGCATCAAAAAAGGAAACCCGGAATTTAAGTACATCGTTTCCGGTGGAGTACAATGTAAAAATGATTCAACCCTTTCTCCTAAAAAGTGGATTATTTCTTCGCGGATAGCTCTGATCGAAGATGAATCGGCTTATGCCGGGACTGGATTCAGAAATAAAGGAGCAGCTAAAAATGGAATTGTAAGTCTAATAACTCCTGGTAAAACAATCAAAAAAAACTATGGGAGCATGTCTTTAAGCTGGAAATGGGGTTTGACGGCGGTTGTTCAGGATATGGCCAAAGAATCATTGCCGGAACTTCAGTTTGCGATGCTCGATGAGTTTGATGCCATCTATCAAAATCAAAAAATCAGGTTCCGCAGAAAAGTAACGCTCGATTGTGGCAGTAACCGTTTGCTCGACTTT
>CAMDGL010000474.1 GCA_945897845.1 Chitinophaga pinensis
TTGATCAGTTCATCTTTTTTTTCGGTTTGGGAAAATAGTCCCAACGAAAGACAAATACACATTACTGAAAGGAGAATTTTTTTCATTCGAAAAGGTTTTTATTGATTAATTTATTTTTAAGCGTTCTCATGGAACTCACATACCAGACAGCATTCACTTCGAACTAAATTTTTATTTTTTTTGCGCTGCTATCTTTGAAATCATTTCTGCGGCATGTTCGTTTCATAGGTTAAGGTTTTGATTAAAACGAAGATATGAAAAAAGATTAATTAGTATTCATTTATTTTTATTCAATATAATATCTTCTCTGTAATTAGTCTTCTTTTTAACTTATATTTCATAATTTTGAACGATACGAAAAGGTTGCTTTGGTTGCTGAATATCACTGATAAAAGCATATAAATGCATTCATTTTCAAAATATTACGTTTAAATTTATTTTCATGTATATTAAACCAGTACTCATCCTCGCTTTTCTTTCGGTTGTGTTTTTTGTCAACGCGCAAGACCGAATCATTACCACCCAAAGCGATACAATCAACTGTAAAATCAGTAAAGTAACTTCATCAAACATCTTTTTTACACTTAAAACAGGGACTGTTATTACAAAGGGGAAAGTTGACCGGAGCAATGTTTTAAGCTTTTATTCCGGAAATAGTGAAGTCGATGAAAATCCCGGATTTATTGCGCCAGTTGCAAGTCGCTGGCGGTTGGGATTGTCCGGTGGATTAAATTACCTGACCGCAAGTTCATCTGAAGCAGAAACCGGTTTGGTTCAGCAAGGAGTTGCGAGGCAGGATGCAAAATCGTATTACAACGATTTAAAGCTTGGGCAGAGTGGGGGAGCCGACTTGCATTACATGGTCACGAAAATGTATGGCATTGGAATGATCTATAAGTTTTATTCCACAAATAGTAAGATCGAATCTTTCTTTGATCCGCAGGATGGGGTGAACCTTATTTTTGGCCAAATGAACGAAAAGATATATGTACATTATGCAGGTCTGTCGTTTTATTCAGAGCAGTTTCTGAAGGCAAATCCCAGGTTGAAGCTGAGTTCCTACTATTCGATGGGCATGGCATTTTACCGTGATGAAGCCATTGTTGTGAATTCGCCGTTCCTTTTAACTGGAAAAGCTTTCGCAACCAATCTGGATCTTGGCCTGGAATATTTCGTTTTTCCCGGAATTTCAGCAGGAATCAATGTTTCCTATTTTTTATCTTCACTGAAAAAAATAACACTTAGCGACGGAAATTCAACGGCTGTCCAGGAATTGGAAAAGGAAAACTATGAGAATATTTCGAGGGTTGACCTCTCAGTTGGAATCCGTATTTACAGATAATACCATAAAAATGAAAAATTACTTTTATTTCGGCATCATTGCGCTTTTACTTGCTTTTGCCGGATGCAGCGATGATTTTCTGACTTCCAGAAACAACTCGGTTCATCAACTCGATACGATTTATATTTCGCCGGTTAGCCAGAATTACGCCGGTCCGTTATCGTTGCCGATCGATGTTACTGAGCCATATACCATTGTCATGCAGCCAAGTTGCATGACTTTTTCTTCGCAAAAAGGAAAGTTTACCAATGGAATAACCAATCTTGAGTTCTCAACTGATATGAGCGATTATTCAGGAAGGACTGGTTTTATAGGTCAACACCTGATTTTGTACGTCGAAAATGTTGGTAATTTGGATTTTATAGTTTACATCGGTTCACCAACAAATCCCGGTGGAACAACCGAAGATGGACCGGTTTTCGAAATAACAAAGGCTATCATTGATTTAAAAACCGATGAATCTCAAACTTTCACCATCAGCAATTCAGGAAAGGGAAACCTTACTTACCAGTTTAAAGATATACCGGCATGGTTGGCCATTTCTGATATTCAGGGAGTATTGTCTCAGGGCCAGTCAAGAGACATTACTTTAATAGTGAACCGAAATAATCTGGAAGAGAAAGAATATACTGCGATTGTTCAGATTCAGACCAATTCACCTTCAGGAAGTTTTGGATTGCTAATAAAAATGCAGGTTTCAAACCTCACCAATTCCGACAACACAAAAACCATTCAGGGGCAAGTAACCGATTCAGAATACAACAAAATTACCAACCAGCTTTTGGTAACCACACAAATCCCTAATCAACTGATTATTTTTAGCACCGCTGACAATACCCAAACCATTGTTCCCCTTGATAAATCGCCCAATTGCATCAGTATTTCCGAAGACGGTAAAACAGCAGTAATCGGATATAACCTTGCTGCAGTTAGCAAGGTCGATCTGCAAACCAAAACGCTGACCAAAACGATTGAGACTGATTGTATTCCTTTTGACATTGTACTTGGCGACAATAACTGGTGCTACCTGATGCCCGAAACCGGCAATTTCGAATATCTCCGGAGTTTAAATCTGGAGACATCGAAACTTGTAAAATCAACAAAATACGGACAGATTTATGCAAAAATGACTATCCGTAAAGTTCCCGGAAAACCATATTTGTTGGGTTCGAATACCCAGGTTTCTTCCAATGGCCTGATTATGGCCGACATCAGCAAGGGAATTGCCAGAGATACGATGCCCTATTGGTTTATCGACACCAACAATTTCTGGTTATCGCCAAAAGGTGACCGAATTTATACCGGAGTGAAAAACATCCATCGGACGCCGGTATTTTCAACTACTGAAACCTATTTTTATAATCTTGACATCATTGGAACTTTAAAGCCACAGAAAGACAACATCGTTTGGGTTGACCATTGCGAAGCCAACAATAGCATTTTTATAGCTGAATCTTCCAGATATTACGAGTCGGTTCCATATTCAATCATTGAGCAGATTGATGCCGGAAACTATAACTTAAAAAAAATGTTTGAGCCTGCAAAATATGTGACGACCATTAACGGCACCAAAAGTGCTTACAAGACCATTGTGAAATTTGTGTTCGCCAATAGCAGCGGTAGTCAGATTTATGTCGTAAAAAATGTTCTGGAAGAGTACAAAGCTCAGGCCTGGTCTATGGAAGTGATTCCTTTGAATTAGAAACCGTTCTTCAATATTATTTAGTATTTTCGGCGCCGGAAGTTTCAAAATTTACTTATCAGATATTCGTTGAAACCGCCGCACTGAACCTTCTAAACCAATTGAATTGAAACATTTCTGCTTTTCCATAGCAGTTGTCCTGATGCTAATCTCAGGAAATCAACTGATTGCCCAAACTTCAGCCAAGGCTGTCAGGGTAACTACTCCTCCAACAATCGATGGACACATCAACGAAGCGGTTTGGGAACAAGCCACCCAAATCGACCAGTTTGTTCAGCGCGAACCCAATCCCGGTCAGCCGGTATCGGAGCGAACCGTTGTTTCGGTCTGTTACGATGATCATTTCCTGTACTTTGC
>CAMDGL010000475.1 GCA_945897845.1 Chitinophaga pinensis
AAGGTAATCATATACTCCTCGGCTGTCGGATTTGCATTTTTAATACTAATTGTAATTGCCATCCTTCCTGACAGCAATAGCCGTTTGGAAGCTCGAATTAATCGCTCACTTCATCAGGATTTAAGCGCAGCAGAGGTTCCGGCTGATAAACTTGCCGGTGAGATTGTAAATAATTATTACCGGATAAATATCATTGATGTTCGTTCTCCTGAAGCTTTCAAAGCTTACCATTTGCCCTTTGCCATCAATATCCCGGTTGAACAGATGGGCGACCGTCAGTGGTCAAAAATATTGGATCAAAAACACAAGGTTAATTACTTTTATGCTGATGATCTGCAGCTTGCAAAACAAGGATATTTAAAGGCTGGATTTTTGGGTAAAGCTGAAAATTATATTCTTATCGAATCGTCTTCAGACTTTAAAAAATTGTTTTCGGAGTTGGTCCCACCCGCTTCGGATGCCAGTAAAAAGGAAATCAATACGTATAACTTCAGGCTAAAAGCAGCCACCGATATGAAGATGCTGGTTGATGCACTTAAAAACTCAACGGAGCCAGTTATTGCGAAAACAACAAAAATAAAGGGTGGATGTTAGCATTGACTCAATGATCAATATCGATTAAGTCGAAAAAATAAAAACCGGCAATCTCTTTCATTATAGAGACTGCCGGTTTCTTATTACTAAGAAATAATAGCATTCGTTAGGAACTCCTTTTCTATTGATCTTTCGAATTGCATTATTTCTCTACTTTATTCGAAGGCGTCGCAACCCATTCATTTAAACCACCATCAAAAAGTTTTACATTTGGGTATCCTATAATTGATTTCAACGCGAAAAATCCTTTTGAAGCCCTTGCACCCGAACTACAATAAACGTAGATAGTTTTGTCGCTGGTGGCTCCTACCGAACCAAATATCTTTTCCAGTTCAGCCTTTGGTTTATATAAACCTTTGGCATCAAGCAAAGTAGTGTGGTCAACATTTACTGATCCTGCAATGCGACCTTTTCCTTTTGGGTCTTTTCCGCTAAACATTGCGGCTTCATGAAAATCAACCAAGGCAATTTTTGAATTCCCTACTGCTGTTTGAACATCTTTCATCGAAGCAAAAATTGAATTATTCACAGTAGTTGCAAATGTTCCGGTTTTAGCGACTGTTGGATTTTTAGTTACCGGTTTTCTTGCAGCTTTCCAGGCAATTAATCCACCGTCGAGAATTTTTACGTTAGTAGCACCCAGGTGTTTGAGTATCCAGTACACCCGGGCAGCATATTTACCAGCGCCTTCGTCGTAAACTACGATGGTTTTCTTTTCGCTAACTCCTTTTGCTCCCAATGTTTTGGCCATTTCTTCAGGTGAAATAATCAGACCTTCAACAGCCCCAGCCTTTTTTTCAAGGCTGGTGTATGGAATATTTACAGCATCCGTAATATGAACTTTGGCATATTCGGTTTCAAGTTCAGCAGAAACCACTACAAAATTTGGGTCTTTAAGTTTGGAAGTTAAATCGGCAACCGAAATAAGGTCTTGTGCAAAGCCAGCCGCTACCAAACTGAAAAGAGCAATGAATGATAAAATCAGTTTTTTCATGTTTTAATAATTTAAATTTTAGAATTTAACCTGTACCTGAAGTACGAGTTCATCGTTGGGTACTTCAACCGGAGATTCGGCCCGATACATGTAGTTTACCTGCAATCTGGTCCAATCGTTAAAGAAGTAATTCAAGCCAAAAGTCATGTTGTTTTCTTTGTATTTTGAAGTATTCCCCGAATCGAAAAAGTCGTATCTGAAAACAGGTTCAAGGTTCCACTTCGACAAGTACGACATGGTTACATAACCGCCACTGCGATTTTCACCCAGCTCAATCAGGTTGCCGCTACAGCCGCCTCCAAGGTCGCGATTGTAATCGCCCTGGTCTGAAATGTATTCGCCAAGCAAGGTAAATCCGCTGTATTTGGCCTGTAATTCGGCGCCAAATGTTGTCCTGCTATCTTTATCGTTCAGGTAAGATGGAAATCCGTAGCGAAAGCTTCCGCCAATCTTCAGGAAATCCAATGGTTTGAATACCACCCGGCCAACAACATCTTTTTTAGTATTGTTGTCAAACTTGCCTAATCCGCTACCATTCATCAGTCCGAGTTGGTAGGTAAATAAAGTTGAGTCGGTTCCACCCATCAAAACCACACCCAAATCGCGGAAAGGAGCAACCATTTGCAGGGTAGCTGTTGAACGGTAAATTGTAGTTAACCCACTGCATGCGGTATTGGTTTCGAGTCCGAACGGAGTTTTGAATGAACCCAGTGAAATTCTTGACCACGAATACCTGTCGTAAGTGATGAATGCGTCGAGCAGATAGGGGTTTGGTGAAATAAACGGACTGAATTCAGCTACAACGTAATACGAGAAATCATACGGTATTTTACCCATTACACCCAGGCGCGAACGTTCAAACGAAAAACCGTTTTTGCCTGGATCTGTATAATGAGATTCGTATTGAGCCTGAAGGAACCCAAAAACTTTAATTCCTTCGCTGGAAGGAGCCCCTCCACATCCTTGTGCTGCTACTTTAATGGTAGTTAGCGCAAATAGCAGGACAACTGTAAGAAAGATATTTTTCATATGTCTATAATTTGTTTTTCAATTGCCATATGGAACTCCCAAATAATCATCCCCCTCTTTGAGAGAGATTTTCCATGGTCGTTTCATGATCATTGTTAATTTTTGGTTGAAAATTAATTTCCGGTTACAATTGGCAGGCTCTTCGACATGGTTGACTTCCATTGATTAACCGATGTTCCCCATGCTGTGCTTGCATTATTTAATTTGTTCATGCCAAATAGAAGACTTTTAGCATTGTAGCCAATAATGCGTAAATATGCAGTTACTGCAGCAGATGTTTGTCCGGTATAACAATAGGTCACAACTTCTTTTGATGAGTCGAGGTATTTAACCTGCGCTTCTCCGACTAAAAGTGGATTGATCCGGTAAGCTCCTTTAATATGTCCGTAAGCAGTATAATCTGCTTCGCTGAAATAATTATTGATAAAATATTTGGAAGGATCAGCTAAAATATCAGTGGCAGAAATAGATTTAAAACCTTCGGAAAGTACGAGTGCAACTCTGGCTTTCAGGATATTGGCAGCAACAATATCGGTACTGGTGATTGTTGGACTTGCGAAGCTTAAATTAGCAGGTGCAGCATCAGTTGTCCAATTTGCATTTCCGGCAGCAACGCTTCCAATTCCCGCTGTCCAAACATCAAGTTTGGTGTTCCATCCGCTCATTCCCCATTTCAATGCAGCTGCATCGGCATATCCCGACAAACGTAGCAAAGTAACGGCATGGGTGGCTGTTTGCCCGGTTTTACAAACTACCAATATTGGTTTTGTGGCTTTGGC
>CAMDGL010000476.1 GCA_945897845.1 Chitinophaga pinensis
TGTAGCAAAACAATTGTCCCAAACGAAAAAAACCAGTTGGCGACTGTTGATCGCCTTCGCGTTTTGCACCGGGCCCGGCAAATCCTTTGCGCCCGATACCTGCCGGAATTGGTGCAGAAACCACCCGCCACACTTTGTTTTTTTTCTCCATCGCAACCAATACCGCCAAATTGCTTTCAGGTGTTTCGTTAAAAACAACAAGCAACTGATTGATGCTGTCAAGTAAAACGGCATTTCTTTTCGCAATGCGAAGCGCTTTCTTTGCAGGATTTGCTGTCTCTTTTCCATTTAAAGATTCATTGAACAGGCAAACCGCAAAACATTGAAGGAGCAGGATATAAATGATTAATCTCACGATAGGATTGTTTTATTTTTCAATTTTTCAATGCTCAAATATATCTTATTCCGATGTCTAATTCAGCATTCAATTCCAGAAAGCTTTTGATGTGTTGCAGAAACACTTATCTTTACCTGCATAAATCAATAACACAAAAATCACCCTCAGTATGAAAAAAATAATCGGTTCATTGCTTATTGCCGGAATGATTGTTTCCTGTTCGGCACCAAAAAAAGAGTTTTCACCTTCCTATACGAAAGCTGATTTCGAAAAGGAAGTAAATGGGAAACAGACCACTCTGTTCACTTTGAAGAATGAAAATGGAATTATTGTTACCCTGACCAATTACGGTGCAAAAATCGTTTCTGTATTTGCTCCCGATAAAACCGGTGCAATGGAAGATGTAACGCTGGGATATAATTCCATCGACGGCTATGTGAACGGCGATGCCGGACAGGGCGCTGTTGTTGGGCCTTATGCCAACCGCATTGCCAATGCCCAGTTCGAAATCGACAGTATTGTTTATCAGCTTCCGCAAAACAACATGCAAGCTTGTTTGCATTCAGGACCCGAAAGCTTTTTCCGTCAAGTGTACGATGCCAAAGAAGTCCAGACTGCTGACGGCCCTGCTGTTGAAATGACATTGGTTAGTCCTGACGGCGAATGGGGTTTCCCGGGCAATAAGAATGTAAAAGTGACTTATACCCTGACCAAAGACAACGGTTTGAAAATTGATTACGAAGCAACAACCGACAAATCGTGTTATTTCAATTTGACCAACCATGTTTATTTTAACCTGAAAGGCGAAGGAATGGGCGACATTTTGGATCATATTTTGGTGGTTGACGCCAATTTCTCGACCGCAGTGGCCGATTCGCAACTGATTCCAACAGGAGAAATTGCTGATATTCGCGGAACTGCGATGGATTTCACCACACCGCACACTGTTGGCGAACGCATTGAAGATCCGATGCCGCAGCTTCGCATGGGTGGCGGTTACGACCACAATTACATCCTGAACAAAGATCAGAACGGAAATGAAATGACTTTCTGCGCCAGTTTGTACGAACCGGTTTCTGGCCGTTACATGGAATGTTTCACCACCGAACCAGCCGTTCAGCTTTACACCGGTAATTTCCTGAAAGGAAACATCATCGGAAAACGTGGAAATCCTTACAATTACCGCAATGGTATTTGTCTGGAAACCCAACATTATCCCGATTCCCCTCACCATCCAAATTTTCCGAATACATTGCTGAAACCGGGCGAAACCCTGAAATCAACCACGATTTACAAGTTCTCAGTGAAGCAGTAAAAAGTGATCAGTGGTCAGTCGCAGTTGACAGAATGGCCTTGAAAATATCATAAAGAATCCCGGTTGTTGAGGCAGCCGGGATTCTTTTTTTTGTACGCTGTTGTACTTGGCTGGCACAAAAGCACAAAGACAATGAAAAGACACAGGGAACCAACAAATCAACATTTCGTTTTAGCAATGTTGTTGCACAACCCATTAATAATCGCAGCCATTTAATTTCAATCTCAATCTTCATTCACTCAGACCACTATGGTTTTTGCGAAATAAATGGGCAATAAGCAGCAATTTTCGTGCGTTTTCATTTCAGGATACTTCCTATTTGAGGACTATCCAAACAGAAAAACAAGAAAACAGAAAACAATTAAAACAGAAAAGTTATGAGAAATTTAGTTAGGGTGAGCATGATGTTGTTGGCCGGTATTTTAATCTTTGTCACCGCATGCAACGAAAACGACGATTCGGCGAAAGCCGGAAAAGGAACAGTAGTTATAAAACTTACTGATGCCCCGTTCCCTGTGAGTTTAGTAGATCAGGCGCTGGTAACCATCGACAAAATTGAGATCAGATCGACCGTTGAGGTAGAAAATGTTGAAGGAGAAATTGAAAACGAAACGCTTTACACTGTTTTATTCGAAGGTGAAAAAGTAGTTGATTTGCTCGATTTGCAGAACGGAATTACTACAGATCTGCTGAGTATGGACATTGATGCCGGATCGTATGATTTAATCCGGATGCATGTTACTTCATCAGAAGTGATTTTAAAAGATGGAACAAGTTTCGATTTGAAAATTCCGAGTGGCAGTTCAAGTGGGTTAAAAATCAAAATCTCTCCTGAATTGGTAGTCGAAAGTGGTATTGAAAGCGAAGTTCTGCTCGATTTTGATGTCAGCAAATCTTTTATGGTGCAGGGAAATATGAATACTCCCGCCGGAATTAAAGGTTTTATGTTCAAACCGGTAATTCGTGCCATGTGTCAGAAATACAGCGGAATTATTGAAGGAAAAGTATTTGAAAACTTAACAACCCCTGTTGCTGAAGCGCACGTACAAATCATTGTTGCGGATACCGTTTACAGCTCTGCACTAACTGATGCAACCGGATCGTATTCGTTGATTGGCCTTCCTGCCGGAAACTACAAAATGGTTTGCGAAAAGGAAGCTTACACGCCTGTTCTGGTTGATCTGGTAACAGTGAAAGCAAGAGAAACTACAGTTCAGGATTTTCTACTGATACTGAAATAGCAGTTTCCAAAATTCAAACAAATGAGGTCATCCTGAAAAATTCAATCACATTGACAAGTTTTCAGGAACAGCATTTGTACACGTATTTAGAAATCCCGGTTGTTTGCTCAACCGGGATTTTTTGATTTAAACCTTAATCCGATCAGAATGTCCATGCTTCAGTAAATAAAACTATTTTTGATCTTCCAATCTTAAATAATCTAACCATGGCACCAAAAGAAATTACTTCCGATTCCGAAACTTCACCTTTCAACCAAAGTCATTCAGCTCCTTTGCGAATCTGGCACTGGCTCACCTTTCTGTTTATAACAGGATCAATAGTAACGGTATTATTGAATTCAACCTTGCTTTCTCCCCGTGACAATGTAAAAATGGTTCAGGAGCAGCTTGAGAAAAAAGGAGCGACAGTCACAGAAGAACAGGCATTTGCAGTATCGCACGAATACGAAGAAAAAATGTGGGACGTTCATAAATTGATTGGTTATGGACTTGCATT
>CAMDGL010000477.1 GCA_945897845.1 Chitinophaga pinensis
CCGAAGTGTTTGGATTTAGGTTTCAGACTCAATCGCTGAATCCGGTGGTTAACCGTGTTTGGGAGATGGGCGCCGAAACCAATCTGCCCAACCATCCGCTTTTTTCAGGAGTGAATAAAATTTATATGAAAGAAATCGGACCGATCATCGTATCAAAAGACGCAAAACCTGTTTTGAAAGATGGTGACGGCAAAAATGTATTTATTGCTGAAACCCAATTCGGAAAAGGTTATGTGATGGCTGTCGGCGATCCATGGCTTTACAACGAATACATCGACCACTGGTTGTTGCCCGAAAGTTTTGAAAACCTGAAAGCCGCGAATAATCTGGTGGATTTGCTGCTGAAAAATTCAAAATAATTACAGACAGGCATTTTTGAACACTGAGACTGAACACTGAACATTCTTTTGAGTATTGCGCATAATGAAAAAGGATTAGCTATGAGCACGATAGAAAAATTCATCGCTGAAATTCCAAAAGCGGAACTTCATTTGCATATCGAAGGAACTTTCGAACCGGAACTGATGTTCGAAATTGCCATCAGGAACAACCTGAAATTGAAATACAGTTCGGTTGACGAGTTGAAAGCTGCCTACAATTTCAACAACCTTCAGGAGTTTCTGGATATTTATTACAGTGGCGCCGATGTGCTGATTGAAGAACAGGATTTTTACGATCTGACCTGGGCGTACCTGCAAAAAATACATTCGCAAAATGTCCTTCACACCGAAATTTTCTTCGACCCGCAAACACATTCGTCCCGTGGCGTCCCTTTCAGCAACGTCATTTCGGGAATTCACCGGGCTCTGGAAGACGGGCAAACAAAACTGGGCATCAGTTCAAAATTGATTCTGTCGATTCTCCGCCACCTTAGCGAAGAATCTGCTATTCGAACCCTTGAAGAAGCGCTCGAATACAAAAACTGGATCACTGCCATTGGTTTGGATTCATCGGAAAGAGGTCATCCGCCATCCAAATTTCAGCGCATTTTTGAGAAAGCCCTTACAGAAGGTTTCCTGACGGTTGCTCATGCAGGTGAAGAAGGTCCGCCTGAATATGTTTGGGAAGCCCTTAATTTACTGCATGTTTCGCGCATCGACCATGGAAACCGATCGCTCGAAGATCCTAAACTGGTTGCCGAACTGGCTGGAAGAAATATACCACTCACCGTTTGTCCGCTCTCGAACCTGAAACTGAAAGTAGTGAACGAAATGACCGAACATCCGCTGACCGAAATGCTGGACAAAGGTTTGCTGGCGACCGTCAATTCAGACGATCCTGCTTATTTTGGCGGATATGTGAACGAAAATTATCTGGCAGTCGCAGAAGCTTTAAATCTGTCGAAGCAACAAATTACTCAATTGGCTAAGAACTCATTCACAGCAAGCTTTCTGGAAGAAACAGAAAAACAACGAATGATTGAAAAGGTGGAGAGTTTCTCAAATCGATAATATTACTCCCACAAAGCCGCAAAGGTCACAAAGAAATATAAAAAACTTTGTGGCCTTTGTGTCTTTGTGAGAATCACTGCATGTAAACGGAAGCCAGGAAGTCAATTTTGGCGATCGAGTTTTCAGCGTTGAATTCAGGATCAGCTTCACTTTCCACAACGGCAAACTGATCAATCAATGTTTGCTGCTCATCGGCACTAAACATCTGATCTGCCATTCGGAATAAAATGTTGTTTTCTTTCGAAATGTGGTTTTGCAGCAGGATTGCATAACCGCTCAGGTTTTCATAAACCTGCTGAATCGCCCCGCTGTTGCCTTTTTTCAACTCCGCAATTCCATCGCTAACACCTTTCACAAAATTACGCCCCTGCACATGTTCCATCAACATCACTGCAACAGGTCCATGTTCAGCCGAGAATCCCTTTTCTCCCAGTAAAGGGAACAACAGTTCTTCTTCCTTGGCGTGATGCAGCCCGTCGGCAAAATTGCGAATCAGGTTCACAACCAGTTCAAAATGATCAGTTTCTGTACACTTTTGTTCAACCATTTCAAGCATGATGTCTGTCAGGCGAAGAATGTGAACATGATCGTTTTCAAGGTTTTGTGTAGCTGTGTTCATGTTTCATTAATTTGCGAGTGTTAATGCTTTTGGGTATAAAATGTTGTTTTCGAGATGAACGTGCGTATGCAAATCATCTTCAAACTCTTCCAGAAGTTTAAAAGCCACGCGGTAAGTGTTGCAGGCATCGTCAGGAAGCGCAAATCCGTTGGTAATCTCATTGATTTTATCCATCGCACCGCCGGCAAATTCATGTTCTTCGCTCATGCGCGAAATTTCACTGATGATCGTAGCTTTTAATTCGGGCGCAACGCTTTTCATCACCTCTTTAATGGCCGGGAAAAGAACTTCCTCTTCCTGTTTCAGGTGTTGTCTCAATTCGCTGTTTATTTCTGAAAACAGTGAAGCTACTTCCAATAACTCCGAATGGTTTTCGCCATGTACGTCGGCAATTTTCTTTGTATAAAACACCAGTTCCGGAAGGGTTTTCAATACATATTTGTGATGCGTGTTCATAATATAATCGGCCAGGAAACCCAGTTCCCAATTGTTAAAATCCTGATGTTGCCCGGGTGAACTTTGCTCAAGCTCTTTTAATTCGATGGTCAGCTTTTCAGCATCAAGGTTTTTTTCGCTGCAAGCCAGTGCTATCGATTTGTTTCCACCGCAGCAGAAATCTATTCCTGCCTGTTTAAAAATTGCGGCTGCACGATAATCGTCTGCCACGATCTGTCCTATTGTTCTCAATTCAATATTTTCCGTTGTCATACTGTTTGTGTTTATTATTTCGGTTACAAAAATACAAATATATTTTTAATGGATGATGATGTCCATTATAAATATTCAATTTAAGGAAAGGGCGGCTGATTCATTTTCGACGAATTGAAACCGGAAATTACCTCCCGGATGTTCTTGCACACTTCCAGAATTTTCACCACTTTAAACCCCTGAACCATTCAACCTAAAACCATTGGATACCATGACTAAACCAACTACTTTCCTTCTTCTGTTCTTCTCTGTTTTCTTCCTGAATACGGCTTTTTCGCAAACGGTTACCAAAGACGAATTACTCGTCAGGGGATTTTGCATTGCAGCGCCCGGCACTGAAAGGCTCGATGATTTTGTGAAGTTCATTGACGATGAACTGGCACCGAGAAAAGTAAATACCCTGATTTTGCGGATCGATTACAATTTCCAGTACGAAAGCCATCCTGAATTGCGCAATGAGTCGGCTCTCTCGAAAGCTGATGTAAAAAAACTGGTCGATGTTTGCCGCAAAAACCAGATTCAGATTATTCCGCAGGTCAATCTGCTTGGCCATCAATCATGGGCGGGGAAAAATGGGAATCTGTTGGATGTTTATCCGCAATTCGA
>CAMDGL010000478.1 GCA_945897845.1 Chitinophaga pinensis
GTTGGAATTGCAGGCTTGCTAAATGTTAAACCGGCTTTTTCTTCACAATCCGAAAGTCTTAACGAGGGCAACAACCCAAAATTGGTCGATTTGAAAAAACTAATACCTGGCCCGGTAATTATCGACCAGATTGATCTGTTAAAAAATGGAGGAGATTATTTCGTTAGGGTTACTTCAATAGATGGGAATGTTGGCATTGTAAAAGGCAATGATAAAATATTGGAAACAGCCGCTCTGATTAAAAAATTGGTTAACCCTGCATTTAAAAAGAAAGATGCCCGGGATATTGAGAAGCTGGTGGATGATATGTTTTATAATTCCTCTGCCTATAAATATTCCGGAGTTCCACTTTGGAACGGAGTTGGGCATGTTGAACTGGCTATACTCGATTTGCTTGGTCAAATTATCCAAAAGCCTGTTTACGAATTGTTTGGTGGAGCCATCCGCACTGAGATTCCGGTTTATATGTCGAGTACCCGCCGCGATACCACTGCCGAAAAGGAAATTGAATGGGTAAGCAAACGTGTTTACGAAACCGGGGCAAAAGCAGCAAAAATGAAGATTGGAGGACGAATGAGCCGAAATGCTGATGCATATCCGGGTCGAACAGAGAAACTGGTAAAACTTGCCCGCAAAACCTTTGGCGATGATTTTGTTTTGTATATGGACTCGAACGGTTCGTACGATGTTCCAAAAGCCATTGAAGTAGGTAAGTTTTTACAGGAATATGGAATTGCGCTATATGAAGAACCTGTTGTTTGGTCCGATTTCGAAGGTACCAAAGAAGTTGCCGATGCTTTAGAAATACCTGTTGCCGGGGGTGAACAGGATTCCAATATATTTGCCTTTCAATGGTACATCAAACACAAAGGACTTGATATTGTGCAGCCCGATATGTTTTATAATGGTGGAATAATCCGGGCCTTAAAGATAGCAGCTTTTGCCAATCAGCATGGGATGAAAATTGTGCCACATTCCCCTAAGAACGATCCTACAGGGGGAGCTAATCTTCAATTTGCAGCCATTGTCCCAAATCTGGGACCTTATCAGGAATTCCAGGCAATGCCAGAAAACGCTGATTCGTGGTATACGCCTTATCTTGAAGTGAAAAACGGAGTTCTAAAGCTTCCAACAAATCCCGGATTGGGATTCCAGTACGATATGTCATTCATTAATGGCTCGGAAAAGCTCTAAGAATAGACTTCTTGCAGATTTACTGATTATTATTAGCCTCTATTGTCAAACAATCAGGTTTATGCAAAAAAATCCGACATTTTTATCTTAAATGGTCAGATTTTCACTCGAATACTTCATTCAATTTTCCACAAAACAAAAAAAAATCTATCCATCGTTCATTGACCCAAAACAAGTTAATTAACACACAATCAATGAGAGAATTAAGAATTTACATGTAACATCATTACAAATTAATGTTGCAATTTTTTAAAGATTTTTTCCGGAATCTTTAAATGTTGTAACATGCCTTTTAAGGGTTTTTTTTCCATAAGGTTAGATTTGAACCTGATGTTTTGCGATTTGTAATCAGCCCCGCAAAAGTGAATGAATGAAATTTCTCCATTCAAACTGCTTTTCTGATTGACTATTGAATCGTTCAAACTGATTGTTAATTATTAATTCTTAAAACCTAATTCTTATGAGAAAAACTATTCTTTTTTTATTGCTTATGGGATTTTTTATCTCAGCTTTTTCGCAAATTCAGGTACGCGGAAAGGTTGTAGATAAAAATACGAAAGAACCATTACCGGGTGTTTCAGTTGTAGTAAAAGGCACTACCATCGGAACCATTACCGATAGCAACGGTAGTTATTCAATTTCCAATGTTTCAGGAAACGCGACTTTGCAATTTACTTTTGTAGGAATGAAATCTATGGAAATTGCTGTTGGTGGAAAAACAAATATTGATGTAATGCTTGAAGAAGATGCCATTGGAATTGAAGAAGTGGTTGCCATTGGCTATGGTACGATGAAAAAAAGCGATTTGACAGGCTCTGTTTCCAGAACTTCCATCGGGGATAAGGCTACTCAAAATAATACCAATCTGCTACAGGCTTTATCAGGCTCTACTGCTGGTGTTAATATTCAGGCAGCTGGGCTCGCTGGCGCTGAACCAAATTTGTCGATCCGGGGAAAGACTTCACTGTCGGCAAGCGATAAACCTTTGATCGTACTCGATGGGATTATTTATAACGGAGATATCGCAAACGTTAACATTAGCGATGTCGAATCGGTTGATATATTAAAAGATGCAAGTGCCGCTGCTGTTTATGGATCAAGATCTGCAAACGGGGTATTATTAATCACTACTAAAAAGGGAAAAACTGATAAACCAACCATATCCTTCAATATGAGCTATGGTTATCAGGACTTGACAAATAATCCGATGTCAGTCATGAATGCGGATCAATATGCAATCAGATTGGTCGATTTCTATTACCAGCAAAGTTTGTATACCTGGTATAAAACCAAACCAACAAGTGCAACCGGAAAACCAGTCAGACCGGATGTTACCGACAGAAATATAGTGGCCAGTCGTTTGAGAACTCAGGAAGAAAAAGATAATTATTTAGCCGGAAACGAGATTAACTGGACTGATGAAGTTACCCGAATGGCACCCATTCAGAACTACAATCTAAGTTTTTCAGGAAAATCAGATAGGAGCAATTACTTTGTTTCTGCCTCGTATGCCAACGAGGAGGGAATTCAACTGAATGACCAGTTTTCGAGATTTACCATTCACAGTAATGTGGAGAGTAAAGTGGCAAGTTGGTTAACAATCGGACTAAATGCCTCATATTCTTACCGCGACTATTCGGGTTTGGAGGCTGATTTAGGATGGGATAAAACAGGTGCAAGAGCTGCCAGTCCTTTGGCAAATAATAAGATTGGTTTGCCAAAGTACGATATGTTTCTGACAGGCGAAGCTTATATGCCGTACCCACTTAATAATTTGTATGTAGATAATAGTGACATCAGAAACAACTTGTTTCTCGTTGGTAATGCCAAGGTAACTGTTCCATGGGTTAAGGGTTTAACGTATGAGTTAAATTACTCAAATACCTATTCGAACAGAAACAACAATACATTTTATCCTGTCACAACTCCGAATGGAGCAGGTAATAAGGGACAGGCAATTAAAAATCCTTCGGAACAAAGAAATGACATTGTAAACAACATTGTAACCTATTTAAGATCATTTGGCGATCATCAGGTAAATGCCACCTTACTTTACAGCCGCGAAAACAGTATTGCACAAAGCTCAACTCTTAATGCACAGGGATTTGACAATGCGGTACTGGGATACAATAACATGGGACTCGGAACCATTGCCACTGTTGCTTCAACAGCATGGGAAGAAAATAG
>CAMDGL010000479.1 GCA_945897845.1 Chitinophaga pinensis
GCTCATCCAATGAGTTCAAAATTTACATTTCATTATGTCGATAGGTCGAAACTAATCCCGGAAGTAATCAGGAATATGGAAGAGTTGAACGGCAACCTCTTTGTTATGGACAGGTTGCACGGATCAGTTTATCGGAAATATATCAGATCATGTATCTGGGGACAGCAAAAAGCAAGAAAAATGCCGGTTTTGTTTATTTAAACATAAAGAAAAATGACAACAAAAATTATTGAACTGACTGAAAAAATATACAACGAGGGCATTGAAAAAGCGAACAAAGAGGCAGCGGTAATTCTGTCAGAAGCCAGGGAAAGTGCAAAAAAGATTGAAGTGGAGGCGAAGTTGAAATCAGAAAAGATAGTTGCCGATGCAAAAAAGGAATCAGATACAATATTCGACAGCTTACATGCTGAATTAAAATCAATAGCTACCGAAACTTTGGCAGTGGCAAAGCAGAGAATTGCAGATTGTATTGTTGCTGAATACGCCAATGAAATTGTAAATACATTGCTTGATGATAAAAAATTCGTCAAATCGTTGTTGCTTGAAACAGTTAAAAAATGGGACATTGAAAAAGGATCATTGCCCGATTTGTCGCTGGTAGTGCCGGAAAAGCAATTGAAAGAATTTGAGGAAATTATAAAATCAGACATCGTCGCTATTTTGCAAAACACACCCATTTTGAAAATCGATCCATCCATGAAAAATGGGTTCAGAATCGTTTCCAGCACATCAGGTTATCAGGTTTCATTTTCCGACAGCGACATGGCCAATTTTTTTAAAGCATTTATGAAACCGCGAATCAGTAAGTTTCTTTTTGACAACTCACAAGATGATTGAATATCATTGCTTTATTTCTGGCTTGCCTGAACTGTTTTTTGATTCGTTTGGCGGATCATTTGGATTGGGAACCTTCCTGAATGAGGCACAATCGGTTTTGGAGCCTGCTCATTTTGACTGGGTCAACAGGTTGGTTATGGCTCGGGGGCATAAATCTGTTTTACTGAAATTAAAGGACGAAACGGTTGATGATAATCCGGTTCTGCCATATTCTTTTAAATGGTTGGAGCCGGATAATGAGGAATTTAAATTGCTCCCGGTTTATCTTCAGGAGTTTGCCGAAAAGTTCAGGAAGGGAAAAGAAGGTACTACGTCGCATCAGTGGGAAATGATTTTAACTGAAGGATACTATGGTTTTTTGACTGCATCGGGAAATGGATTTCTGAATAGTTGGGCAAATTTCGATATGGATGTCAAAAATTATATTACGTCAAAAAAATGCAGGGACGATTTGCCACAAAAATATGTGCAGGTGGTGGTTGGCAATCTTTTTGCCCGAAGGCTTTTAGAGTTTAGTTCCGTCCATAAAGAAATACAGGTGGAATGGCCGCTTGCAGCAACCATCGACAAAATAATGGACAACCCGAATTTATTGGAACGCGAAAAGGCACTCGACCGTTTATCGTGGGATGAAATCGACAGGCTGAACCTCTTTAATTATTTTACCATCGAAGTAATACTTGGTTACGCGCTGAAACTGTTGATTCTTGAACGCTGGAAAAATATTCTTCAGCCCGAAATGCGCGTCGAAGTGAGCAGTATTGCTGAAGAAAAGGTCACGGGTTATTTTATGAAAAGTCCTCTTTGAAACCGAAAATAATCGCTAAAAGTATGGATCAGGCAAAATATACATGCACGGGCGAAGTTGTGGCCATCGTTTCGAACATGGTGGTTGTAAAAGCCAACGGGCCGTTAAGTCAGAATGAAATCTGCTATTTTATTCACAATGGCAAACATTTGATGGGCGAAGTAATCAGGATTAGCGGCGACAATGCTTACACGCAGGTTTTTGAAAGTACCCGTGGATTCAAGGCTGGCATGGAAGTGCGGTTCACGGGTCAGATGCTGGAAGTTTACCTCGGACCGGGAATGCTGACCAAGAATTTCGATGGACTGCAAAACGACCTCAATAAAATGGAAGGCGTATTTCTTGAACGCGGGGCAAGAACTTTTCCGCTTGATGAAGAAAAGGAATGGGCATTTGAGCCGTTGCTGAAGCCGGGCGCCGAAGTTGTTGCAGGAAGCTGGCTGGGCGAAGTGGATGAATACGGAACGCCCCATAAAATCATGGCACCTTTCAGAATATCCGGAACCTACAAATTATCAAGTATTTTGCCTGCCGGAAAATACAAAATCAGCGATACGATTGCGGTACTTTCCGGTTCGAACGGCGAAGAACAGAAGGTGACGATGGTTCAGACCTGGCCGGTGAAAATTCCAATTACCTGCTACAAGGAAAAAATCCGCCCGTCCGTACTTTTTGAAACCGGAATCAGGGTAATCGATACCTTAAATCCTATTCTGGAAGGAGGAACAGGATTTATTCCGGGGCCTTTCGGAAGCGGTAAAACAGTGCTTCAACATGCACTGGGGAAACAGGCTGCAGCGGAAGTGGTGATTGTGGCTGCCTGTGGCGAAAGGGCTAACGAAGTGGTTGAACTGTTTACAGAATTTCCTGAACTTGACGACCCAAGAACCGGCAAAAAGTTGATTGAAAGAACCGTAATTGTTGCCAATACTTCAAATATGCCGGTGGCTGCGCGCGAAGCTTCGGTTTACACTGCGATGACAATTGCTGAATATTTCCGCGCCATGGGATTGCGAACGCTGTTGCTGGCCGATTCAACTTCGCGGTGGGCGCAGGCGCTCAGGGAAATGTCCAACAGGCTCGAAGAACTTCCCGGTCCCGATGCTTATCCAATGGATCTTTCGGCTATTATTTCAAATTATTATGCGCGGGCCGGTTACACGGTACTTCCAAACGGGCGGAAAGGTTCGGTTACGTTTATCGGGACGGTTTCGCCTGCCGGCGGAAATTTGCTGGAACCGGTGACCGAAGCCACAAAAAAAGTGGCGCGCTGCTTTTTCGCGCTTTCTCAGGAACGTGCTGACAGCAAAAGATACCCGGCCATCGATCCGCTCGACAGCTATTCGAAATACCTCGAATATCCTGAATTCGAGGAATTCGCAAAAAAGAACATTGCTGAAAACTGGCTCGAAGAAGTTGAGTACATAAAAAATGCGATGGTTAGGGGGAGGGAGGTTTACGAACAGATCAATATTCTGGGCGACGATGGTGTGCCGGTTGATTACCACGTCATTTTCTGGAAATCGGAATTGATTGATTTTACTGTACTTCAGCAGGATGCGTTTGATCCAATCGATGGCAATACTTCCATTCCCCGCCAGAAATACATGGTCGAAAAAGTGAATCAGATTTTAAGGACTCAATTTTCGTTCGACAACTTCGAAGAAGTCCGGGTATTCTTCAAAAAGGGGATCTACATTCTGAAACAAATGAATTATTCGGAATTTAA
>CAMDGL010000480.1 GCA_945897845.1 Chitinophaga pinensis
ATGCTGAACATGAATCCTTCGTGCCTTAACGAAGTTGCAAAAAAAACAACCGGAATCACGGCCGGCGAACTGATCAGGAACCGCGTTATTGAAGAAACCAAGAAATTGCTTTACTCCAGCAGCCTGTCGGGAAAAGAGATTGCATTTCAACTCGGATTTGATGATCCGGCTTACTTTAGCCGCTTTTTCAGGAAATACACGGGCACTACTTTAAAGGATTTTCGCGATCACAGCCGAAAAAAATACCATTAAATCCTTTTTTAGTCCATTTTCTACCCTTTTCTTTCAGTGTATGTTTGTAACTGTAAAAACAATTAAAAATTAAACAGTTATGAAATCAATTAATTTAAAATCATTGGGCGTATTTGTATTGGCCCTTTCGTTGACAACAAGCGTATTTGCAGGATCACAGAAAGTAGATGCATCAAAAAGTACCGTAAAATGGCTTGGTAAAAAAGTAACCGGCGAACACTTCGGCGCCATCTCGGTAAAAGAAGGCAACCTTGAAGTTACAGGTGGAAAAGTCACAGGCGGAAAAGTTGTGATTGATATGCAATCATTGACAGTTGAAGATATCAAAGATGCAGGAACAAATGCAAAACTGGTTGGTCACCTGAAATCAGACGATTTCTTCTCAGTAGCTACCAATCCAACAGCAGAATTGGTTGTAACCAAAGTTACAAGCAACGGAAACAGCCATACTTTTACCGGAAATTTAACCATTAAAGGTATTACCAATCCTGCTACTTTCACAACCACTTCATCAAAAGACGGAAAAAGTACGGTTTACAAAGGAACCCTTACAATCGATCGTACCAAATACAACGTTCGTTACGGTTCAAAATCATTTTTTGAAAATATTGGCGACAAAGCCATCTACGACGAATTTACCCTCGACTTCAGTTTGGTTGTAGCAGAGTAATTTATAACCAGATGAAACGACCATGGGAAAATCCTTCTCACACAGGAGGATGATTATCTGGGAGTTCCATGTGGCAACTAAAAAACAAATTATAAAAACATGAAACTCACCGTTCACCGCTCAGGATGCAGAGGACATTTCAACCATGGCTGGCTAAAAACCTGGCATACGTTTAGTTTTGCCAGTTATTACAATCCCGACCGCATGCATTTTGGCGCACTTCGGGTATTGAATGACGACATCGTGCAAGCCGGAATGGGTTTTGGTACCCATCCGCACGACAACATGGAGATTATTACCATTGTGCTTGATGGGGAACTCGAACACCGCGACAGCATGGGCAACGGTTCTGTTATCAGACCTGGCGAAGTGCAGGTAATGTCGGCAGGAACCGGAATCCAGCATTCCGAATTCAATCATTCTGAAACGACTGATATTAATTTACTTCAGATTTGGGTTTTTCCCGACAAGAAAAACGTTGAACCACGTTACGATCAGGTAAAATTTCAGGAAGATGAAATGAATGGAAACTGGAGGACTGTTGTTTCTCCTGATGGAAAAGACAATACATTATGGATCAATCAGCAAGCCTGGTTTTCGTTGGGAGTTTTTTCTCCGGAAACGGCATTCAGTTATCAGCTGAAAAAGCCCGGAAACATTTTGTATCTGTTTGTAATTTCGGGTGACGTGAATGTTGAGTCGGAGACCATTCATCAGCGCGACGGTTTGTGTATCGAGGAAATTGAAAACAATGTTTCAATGAAAGCAAATAAACAATCGAAGTTACTGGCAATGGAAATTCCGGTATAATTACAGAAACAATTTTTAGCTATAAATTGAAGGGATTTGGGAAACCAAGGCCCTTTTTTTATGGCCAGATCTCAGCAATCGGATCAATAATCGGATCAACCCTTAACAATTCGACCTGAAAGTCGGTTAATTCAAGGCCTTTCACCTGAAATACTGCCTTGAAGTTGGGGCCCGCTTCAGCTTTTTTCATCAGAAGCGCAGTGCTTTTTTCATCGGTCAAAAATTTAATGGCTGCAATGTTTCCAAAGTCTGAATCAGAAAGCAGAAGCAGTATTTTACGCCCATCATCTGTTTTAAAATGTATTAGGCAGGCATGTTCGTTATCAAGGTAATTATCTGACCGGTTATTAAAATTCAGCACACTATCGGCTGTTTGGTATATAAATGAAGTGTTTTCAAGATCATATTTCAGTCCCAGTTTTTCTATGGTATTCTTGAGAAAGCCAACAGTCTTGATGGAACCAATAAAAATCAGGTGTTTATTCCTGAGATCTTCCCAGCTTAATTGCGACGAAAATTTCATTTCGGTTTCGGCCCTTTTTCCGCCAAACATCTGCATCATGCTGAAAAGTCCTACCGGCGCCTGTTTATTGATGTAGGTTGTTTTGTTTTTGGTGATTTTGCCGATCAGTTCCGGATGAATTTTCAAATAACTGTCCAGATCCTCGTCAGAATTTATTCGCGTATCCCTTGAAATCCCAATCCTTCCGGTAGCAATTGAGTCGTTGAAAAAGTAGTGGTCGCCCAAAACAATCTGAATCGGAAAATCAGGTTTAAAAAATTCTCTCCAAAGTGCATTTTTAGGCAATTGTGATTTGGGAGCCAGCAAAATGACAATCAGTGATACAATGGAGAGGGCCAGCCCTCCTAAAAACAGGTAAAAACCAACCCGGCTCAAGGTGCTTTTAATCGATTTTAAACGGTCGAATCGAAAATCAACCTTGTATTTCCCTTTCGGAATCTGAATGATTACGGTATCATCTTTCCCTTCCGTTTTGTAATACTCCTTCAGTTTATTGCGCAGGTTAAAAATATAAACACGTATGTTAATGTCCTTTTGCTGGTCGGCTTTCTTCCCGAACACATCATTGGCAATCTGATATTCTTTGGGATTTTCGCCCTTCAGGGTACAGTTTACCAAATAATTCAGGAGGTCTTTGTTGATTCCTGATTTCGAAAATGTCTTGCTATTGATTAGCTTTTCAAGGGTTTGCGATATTTTCTGGTGATCGGTCATTAAAACATTCTGAATGAGTGCCGTTAAATATATTTTTAACCTCAATATTACGCAATAAAGTTCATTTTTTTTCCGACATTTGAAATCCGTGCCTACATTGAGGGGAAATTATATAAACCATAAAACAATCGACAAATGAAGACATTTTGGATTACAGCTGTTGCCCTTCTTTTTACTGCAAGTTTTACGCAAGCTTCGAAGAAGGAAAAGGTTGAATTTAAGAACTATGAAAGCGAAAAAAAGGTGGAGGTTTTTGTTGGAGGCAAACTTTTCACCGCCTACATTTATCCTGACGACATGGAAAAACAGTCGCTTTACCCTATCGCAAGTGCATCAGGAAAACTAATTACCCGCGGATATCCTTTAAATCCAAGACCATTCGAGCGAACTGACCATCCACATCATGT
>CAMDGL010000481.1 GCA_945897845.1 Chitinophaga pinensis
ATGGCTGAATTAGAACCAATAGGACCTTGGGAATGGGTTGCTCCAAAAGAAGAAACCTCTTATTCTGAAATATGGAATTTGTTGCCTTACAAGTACCCGGAAAACAAAGAGGTAGATGTCGAAAATATTAATGATAAAGTAAATCACATAAAATGATAAGAAAACTTTTTTTCGCTCTTTTACTCCTTTCTGCCTGCATTGGCCTGAATGGACAAACAGTATCGGTTTCAGATTATCGTTGGCTTCCAATCGAAGCCAAAGGCGATGTGGTGGGTCGTCATGAAAACGCATTTATTGAGTATGACGATAAGTTTTATCTCATTGGCGGTAGGGGTATTAATCCGGTAAACGTTTTCGATCCGGCAACCAGCAGTTGGGAAACCAAAGGCAAATCGCCCATGGAAATTCACCATTTTCAGGCGGTGGTTTATGGGAATGCAATCTATCTTGTTGGCGCAATGACTGGCGGTTATCCTAAAGAAACACCCCTCGATTGTATCTGGAAATACTATCCCGAAACCGACAAGTGGGAAAAAGGAGCCGAAATACCAGTAGCACGCAGAAGAGGTGGTGCAGGAGCTGTGGTGTATAACGACAAAATCTATATTGCCGGGGGAATAAAATTCGGCCATACCAGCGGAACAACCAACATGTTTGACAGTTACGATTTAAAAACAGGGAAATGGGTAGAACTTACCGATGCACCGCATATCCGCGACCATTTTCCTGCCATTGTGGCCAACGATAAAATGTATTGTATTGGCGGACGAAATACGAGCGTGCATCACCCTGGTGATTTCGGCGCATTTTTTAGCGCTACAATTTCTGAAATTGATTATTACGATTTTAAAGAAGCCAAATGGTTCACTTTAAAAGAACCGTTGCCGGTGCCAACTGCTGCCGGTGGAATCGTAAAAATCGACAACAACCTGATTTATATGGGTGGGGAGGGTGTACAAAGTCAGGCATATAACGAAACACAATGCCTCGACCTCGGCACCGGAAAATGGAGCCAATTGGCGCCCATGCACACGGGGCGACATGGCAGCGGCGCAGTTTTGTACAACAACTCAATTTATTTGGCTGCCGGAAGTCCGAATAAGGGTGGAGGCAATCTGCCTACAATCGATGTTTTTACCACAAACCATGGCTACACAAAACTATTCGATGGCAAAACACTGAATGGCTGGCAAATAAAGGCGCAGAAAAAAGATCAGGGCAAAAGCTTCTGGTCAGTTGAAAATGGGGCAATCTATTGTAATTCAATGGGTGATAATGAGCACGGCTATGTTTGGTTGATGAGCGAAAAGGAATTCGACGATTTTGAGTTGCGCCTTAAATTCAGGGTTTCGCGTGAGCACAAAGGAAATGCGGGTGTTCAGTTTCGCAGCAGGTACGACGATGAAGCGGTTGTTCTCGAAAATGAAAAAGGCTGGCTCGATGGCCCGCAGGCTGATATCGACCCGCATAGTCCGTTCCGAAATGGGTTAATTTACGATGAAACCCGCACCGAAAAACGCTGGATTTATCCCTCGCTTACCGATTGGAAAATCTCAAAAGAAAACACTACACATCCGCGGGTAATATTTTACTGGGAAGATGAAAACTCTGGTTGGAACGACATGACCATTGTTTGCAAAGGAACCCACATTAAAACCTATGTCAATAACTTTCAGGTTACCGATTTCGACGGTGCAGGATTGCTTGATAATGTGGGGCATAAAGCTGTTAATGCCGGTTTAAAAGGCCATTTTGCTCTTCAATTGCACATGAAAAACGAAAACAAAATCTGGTTCAGGGATATTGAGATACGCGAATTAAAATAGGGTTGATAATGCACGGGAAGGGTAAAGGAATCAGGTTCATTGCCCACAGTTTTGGGAATACTAAGAATACGGTGAAAGCCTATCTTGCAAGTTTCTTTATCTCGATTGGATGGTCGGGCCTTTTTGCCATTGGATGACCCGGAGCCAAGATATCAGCAATAATTTTTTTTAGCCTGAAAAACAAAACAAAGACCAGAACGGACATTTATTTAGCATTCAGAACAATTTGAAGCCTATCAATGAAATATACCAATACCCTCAAAGCCTTATTCTTCTTATACTTTTGAATGAAGCAATTGCCTAAATGAATTGGCATTTTTTGATTTGTACAAAAATTAAGGCAACAGAAGTAATACCGATTGAAGAAATGTAATCATCCAATCTTCGCATACTCGATTGGCCTTAACATTTCTATTCATCGGCATTATACATGAATGGCTTTGGAATGATTTAGAATTGCTTTTGGTATAAGAATAATAAAAACCAACAAAACCTATATAATGAATAAACAACAAAAATGGTTATCGGGCCTGTTAATTTTAGCGCTCTTTGCCTTGATTTCCATTGGTAAAGCCGATGCACAATCTTCAGGAAAAACAACTGCCCCTTTTCTGGGATGGAACAGCTACGATTGTTATGGAACGCATATCAATGAAAAGTTGACTAATGAAAATCTGGAAGCTTTTATCCAAAAACTTAAACCTTCAGGTTACGAGTATTTTGTTTTAGATGCAGGCTGGTTCAAGTATTACGATTTAAATCCCGGAGAAATCTGGCCTGTAAAAGGGCAAAAAGGTCACCTTAGCTATGATGAATACGGACGTTTAATCCCTTCTGAAGTACTGTTTCCAAAAGGATTTAAAGAAATAGTTGACAAAGCCCATAAAAACGGGATTAAATTCGGATTGCACATGATGCGCGGAATTCCAAGGGAAGTGGTAAAAAAGAATCTCCCGATTAAAGGCACAAAATATTTTGCCCGCGATATTGCAAACTTAAACGACACCTGTGTCTGGAGTGGCCAAAGTTATGGTATCGACATGGATAAACCCGGTGCCCAGGAATATTACAACAGTGTGGTGGAACTTCTTGCCAGTTGGGGAGTTGATTTTATAAAATACGATGATATTGTGCACAAACCACGGGAAATCAATGCTGTGGCCGATGCAATTGAAAAATTGGGAAAGTTAATCAGGTTAAGCATTTCTCCGGGAGATGATATTAATCCGGAGTATTACAAAACCTATCAACGAGCCGACATGATCAGAATTTCGCGCGATATATGGGATTTAAGAGAAGACATTCAGATATCCTTCGATCAGTGGGACCACATGTTGCCATACGCTGATAAAGGATTTTGGCTCGATATGGATATGATTCCTTTTGGACATATTAGGGTAAATTATCCGGCTACAAAAAACAATCTTACCGCCGGACGCGGATACGATCGGATGGACTATTTCAGTTATGCACAAAAAAAGAGTTTTATTACGCAACGTGCCATGGCTGCCTCACCGCTATTCATGGGTGGAGCCTTAACAAC
>CAMDGL010000482.1 GCA_945897845.1 Chitinophaga pinensis
TCAATTACTGCAATGAACGATACATCACTTTAATTCCTGAATTTGATATTCCCGGACATTGCGAGGCATTTCGCCGGGCTTTTGTGCTCGATTCGATGAGCGACGTACGGGTAAAACCGATCTTATTCGATTTGGTTGACGAGTTGTGCAACCTGGTTCCGAAAGATAAAATGCCTTACATTCATTTGGGAACCGATGAGGTTTGGGCGAAGAAAGAGCGGCCAGCTGATGGACTTTTAGATGCGGTGGTCGAACGGGTAAAATATCACAACAGGGAAGTGATTGTCTGGCGCCCCGGTCAGCAAATCGATTCGGATAAAACATCCATCACCCAACTTTGGTCATCAAACGGAAAACCAAAGGACGGGCATCGTTACATCGATTCGCGCCTGAATTACCTCAATCATTTGGATCCCTTGGCCGGAGTGGCCCAGCTTTATTTCGATCGTATCTGTAATTCTTCCACAGGCGATTCACTGCGTTTAGGTGGAATTCTTTGCTGCTGGAACGACAACAATGTAACCGATGAATACGATATTATCCGCCAGAATCCGGTTTATCCGGGAATGCTGACTTACAGCGAAACTTCGTGGAAAGGTCAGCCGGTTGATATTGGTGATGGTTTTCTGGCGAAACTTCCTTCTCCTGAAAATCCATTGTACAAAGAGTTTCAGGATTTTGAAGACAGGCTGGTTCGCCACCGCGATCTTTATTTCCAGGGAAAACCATTTCCATATGTAAAGCAAATTCAGATTGTCTGGAATATTTATGGCCCGTTTGAGCAAAAAGGAAATGTGGATCATAAGTTTAAAGGTGAAGAAACATTTGAGAAAAATATGCCTGCCGATTACAGGAATTATGCAGTTTTAGGGCCGGTTCATGGCGGAACAATTCATGTCAGGCATTTTTTTGGATTCCCATCTTTTATTTCTGAAAAGCAGGGAACTGTATTTGCTTCGACAAACATTTGGTCACCAAAAGATCAGGAAGTGGACTGCTGGATTGGTTTTCACGACTGGTCGCGTTCCGGAGGACGACGCGGGGGACCATTCCCTGCGCAAGGACAGTGGCATACAACCAATCCAAAAGTTTGGCTGAACCGAAAACTGATAGAGCCGCCTGTCTGGAAAAATCCCGGATTGACTGATAAAACAGAGGAAATCCCATTTGAGGACGAGAATTATTTCTTCCGGAAACCCGCAAAAATTCACTTAAAAAAAGGCTGGAACGAAGTTTTGCTGAAAGTGCCGCAGGGCGGAAAATCCTGGAAATGGATGTTCACTTTCGTACCTGTACGAATTGAAAATGAACAGGTAAAAGAAATTGAAGGACTCAAATTCTCTGTCGATAAATAAATACAACCAAACAAATGAAATACAGGTTAACCATCTATTTTTTGCTTATCAGTATTTTGACTGCAATATCCGTATTTGGATTCGGTCAAAGTTCTGATCAAAAAATACGTGTGGCCAGTATTGGCGATTCGGTTACCAAAGGTTTCGGCCTGGAAAATCCGGAATCACAATCCTATCCGGCGCAGTTACAGACTTTGCTGGGCTCAGCGTACCAGGTCGAAAATTTTGGTGTTAGTGGAACGACTTTGTTGAACAAAGGGCACCGGCCATACATCCTGACCGATGAATACCAGCGAGCATTGGCCTTTAAACCACAATTGGTAATCATACATTTGGGGCTGAACGATACCGATCCGCGTAACTGGCCCAATTTCAGGGATGAATTTATTGCAGATTACCTGAAAATCATACGTGCATTTCAAAATTCGGGTAGCCAATCGCCGAAGGTTTTCATTTGCCTGATGACTCCAATCTTCAATGCACACCCGAGATTTAAATCAGGAACCCGCGACTGGTTTTGGCAAATTCAGCAACAGATTGAACAGGTCGCGAAAGCTGCTCATGTTGAATTGATTGATTTACATACACTACTCTATTCCCATCCCGATCTTTTCAAAGATGCGTTACATCCTGATCAGGCGGGTGCAGCAATCATTGCAAAAACAGTTTTTCAGCATATTACCGGGAATTTTGGTGGATTGAAAATCGCCCCGGTTTTCATGGACCACATGGTTTTTCAGCAGAAATCCGCCATTAGAATTTGGGGAAAAGCCAATTCGGGTAATGAGGTTTCAGGCACATTTAGTAAGCAAATCAAAAAATGTGTCAGCAACGAATCCGGAGGTTGGACACTGACTTTTAATCCCGTTCCTGCCGGAGGTCCATACACACTTCAGGTTACCGCCGGAAAGCAAACGCTTCTTCTAAACGATATTCTGGTGGGTGAATTATGGATTTGTGCAGGACAGTCGAACATGGAATTTCCCCTGAAAGATGCTGCAAATGCTT
Organism: Chitinophaga pinensis; assembly: GCA_945897845.1. Lineage (GTDB taxonomy): Bacteria > Bacteroidota > Bacteroidia > Bacteroidales > Prolixibacteraceae > Aquipluma. The sequence goes on from CAMDGL010000482.1 coordinate 2,364, forward strand.
CGGCAGATATTTCAAAGGCCGGCAATTCCGGCATTCGTTTATTTAACAGGAAGGGAATTGTCAGGCCAGATGATTCAAAATGGGATTCGTTGTCGCTGGATAAAATAAATAAACTTGAATTTCTGGAAGGAAAATGGAAATCCTGCAATACTGAATCTTCCGCTGATTTTTCGGCCATTGGCTATTACTTCGGAAAAATGCTGAATGAAAACCTGAAGATTCCGGTTGGCATCATCCAGGTGACTGTTGGCGGAGCTCCAATTGAAGCTTTTATCGACCGGAAAACACTGGAGTTTGATCCTTATCTGGTCGATGTACTCTACAAATGGAAGCAGAACGATTTCATTATGGATTGGTGTCGCGAACGCGCCGGATTAAACAGTTCCTTCAGCAAAAATGAACTGCAACGCCATCCTTTTGAACCTGCATACATTTATGAAGCGGGAATTCAGGATTTGGCCGGATTGCCTGTGAGCGGAGTAATCTGGTATCAGGGAGAGTCGAATGCGCACAATGCAGAACATTATAGTCGTGCCTTTCCGGCTTTGGTTGAATCGTGGCGAAGCACCTTTGATAATCCGGGAATGCCGTTTTATTTTGCCCAGCTGTCCAGTTTAAACAGGCCTTCCTGGCCGAACTTTCGGGAAGTGCAGCGGCAATTGAGTCTTTCTGTTCCTCATTCAGGAATGGTCGTTACCAGCGATTTAGGCGATTCGTTGAATGTTCATCCGAAACGCAAACGCGAAGTTGGAGAACGATTCGCTAAACTGGCACTGGCCAAAGTTTACGGACAAAAACTGATTTGTTCAGGTCCCGAAGTTCTGGAATTTAAACAAACCGGTGAGCAAATCAACATTCAGTTTAAACCTGCTTCTCCGTTAAAAACTTCGGATGGTCTGCCTCTTCGCGAACTTGAAATCGCCGGTCAGGATGGAATCTTTGAATCTGCGAAAGCCTCATTAGAAGGAACTGAAATAGTTATTCAAACACAAATGAAGGAAG
>CAMDGL010000483.1 GCA_945897845.1 Chitinophaga pinensis
TTTTCTGTTGAGTCTGGTTTTAGACTCTAAACCAGTCCTCACTTTTCCATCCTGACCAATTATAGGTTGGGGATTCATTACTTGTCCCAACGGTCTCACCCCTGGTCCTGTGCCACTGATGCCTAGATCGTCATTCATTTTCAAAACCAATTTTTTCAACCGTTCAACAATTTCTGGATTCTGTGCGGCAATGTTTTTACTTTCACCAATGTCAGTTTTTAGATTATAGAGTTGGAATGAGCTTATATCTTCATCGATTGGTGCCGGTTTAGTGTTGCCGTTTTGAAAACTGTTTGTGTTATCAGGAGTTAATATAAGTTTCCATTCACTGTCGCGGATAGCTTGAAGTTGTAATCCGGCGAAGTAGTAAAAAACCTGGTGAGGTGGAGAGACTTCAGTATCGCCGATGATTATGGAACTGATATCTGCACCGTCGATCTTTCGGTCTTTGGAAACTTTTACACCGGCAAAAGCGGCAAAGGTGGGCAATATATCAAACATTCCACAGATGGCGTCAGAAGATGTGCCGGCAGGAACCTTGCCAGGCCACCATGCGATTGTAGGAACTCGCAACCCACCTTCCCAAGTAGAAAACTTATTGCCACGTAACGGAAAATTTATACCACGTTTTGTAGCGCCATTGTCACTTGTGAAAATTACAAGCGTATTTGTATCGATACCATTTCTCTTTAGAGTTTTAAGAACTTCGCCTACACTCCAGTCCATTTCTTCCACCCAGTCGCCATAGAGTCCGTTCGTAGATTTTCCCCTGAACCTATCTCCCGGATACAATGGGAAATGAACCGCATTATGTGCCAAATATAGGAAGAAGGGTTTCTTTTTATGTTCACGTATGAATCGCAAAGCCTCTTTGGTATACATGGAGACCAGTTGGATTTGATCAGTAGGCAGAACCCGTTTTATTACTGTTTCATTTAGCATTAGCGGAAGCGGTGGTTGAGGATTTTTTGTTAGAGGTGGTAACGGATCACCGAAATTGCTCTTTACTCCATCTGTCTGAGGTCCCATGTCGTTAGAATAGGGAAGGCCAAACCACTCGTCGAATCCCTGGCGGGTGGGAAGCATTTCAGGCTGATCACCGAGATGCCATTTTCCTATAATGCCTGTGGAATAACCTGCAGACTTTAAAAGCTCTGCAACCGTTGTCTCTTCGGGGGCAAGTCCAATGTTGGAAACAGGAAAGAGTACAGTGGGGATCGGCATCACACGTTTTGGATAACATCCGGTCATCAGTGATGCACGGGAAGGAGTGCACAGCGGAGCTGCATAGTAGGATGTCAGAAGCCGTCCTTCCTTTGCCATGCGGTCCAGATTCGGTGTCCGGTTGAGCTTCGACCCGAATGGACTAATGTCACCATATCCAAGGTCATCGATGTTGATTATAACAAAGTTTGGTTTTTGAGGTCTATTTGTGCTTAATGCAGTTAAAGGAGTCAGAAATAAGGCCGGTAAAGCATAAATTAGTTGTATCTTTTTCATTTGTCTATAATTGTTTTTTTTATTGCCAGATACCCGCCTGACAAGCCTTTGGGCGGGCAGGGAACTCCCAAATAATCATTCTGCCGTGTTAGAAAGATTTTCTCATGGTCGTTTCATATCGTCATAATGAATTCTTTTTTTTAATGCAATCCTATTTGATACCCATTTTTACAGCCCATTTTTTCCAAGCAGCACTCATTTGCTGAACTCTTTCTGGATATTTGGCAGAAAGGTTGACTGCTTCACTGCGGTCTTTCGACAGATCGAAAAGCTCCCATTTGCTGTTTTTCAAGGCTGAAATTTTCCAGTCGCCCACGCGCATAGCTTTTCCTCCTTCATGCTCCCAGAAAAGTGTGTCATCTACTGCTTTGGTTTTACCTAACAGCATGGGCAGCAGGTTTTTTCCATCAACCGATTCCGTTTTTCGACCATTGATTTCCGAAGGATACGTTGCGTTTGCCAATTCCAAACAGGTAGGTAAAATATCGATCACATGACCCACTCCCCGGTTGATTGTATTTTCCTTCTTTTTTAGTCCATTCGGCCAATGCACAATAAACGGTGTGCAGGTTCCGCCTTCGTACGATTCCTTTTTCCAGAAGCGAAATGGCGCATTTACAGCGCTTGCCCATGCAGTGCCAAGGTAATTCCATGTAGTTTCCGATCCCGGATGTGGCGAATTGTATTCAATAATTGTTGAATCACGCGTGAAACCAGGACGATCGAATCCCGGCGGGTAACCGCGCTCATACGATGCACCATTGTCAGATAAAATGAAAATAATGGTGTTTTCATACATGCCTTTCTCTTTCAGTTTCTGAATGATTTTGCCAACACTTTGATCGACATGATCAACCATTGCCGCATGGACAGCCATGTTTTCGGCTTCCATCTCTTTCTCAGTGCAGGTTTCCCAGGTTTTTCCCGATGAATTTTCGGGAAGTGAACAGGTTGCGGGATCGATTAATTTCAGGTCGATCATGCGCTGATACCTTTTTTGGCGCAAAACATCCCAACCTTCGGTATATTTTCCCTTGTATTTGGCAATGTCGGCAGGGCGGGCATGCAACGGCCAGTGAGGCGCTGTATGAGCCACATACATAAAAAACGGCTTGTCGTCTTTACTAAATTGCTCGATCAGATCAATCGATTTCTGCGTTATGAAATCGGTCATGTAAAAATCCTTCGTAACTTCTTTTATCGGCTCTTCGTTGTGAACCAGACTAAACGGATCGAAGAAATTAATTACACCCCAAATTATGCCCCAATGTTCTTCGAAGCCACGGTTGCTCGGATAATTGGCCAATGGTGAAAATGGCCCATGCTCCGACCTGTGAGCCAACCAGCGCAAGTGCTCCTTGAGATCGGGAAGGGCTTTGGTGGTCGATAAGTGCCATTTGCCGGTCATCCCGGTGTGGTATCCATTTGCTTTCAGGATTTCGGCAATGGTGGCGGAACTCATGTTCAAATTGACACCCATTCCATTTATTCCGGCCTTATGCGGATATTGTCCTGTCAGCAGCGATGCCCGCGACGGACAGCATCGTGCACAATTGTAAAACTGGGTAAACCGAACGCCATTGGCGGCAAGTTTATCGATATTGGGGGTTTGAATTTCACCTCCGTAACAACCCAGATCAGAGTAGCCCATATCATCGGCCATGATGATCATGATGTTGGGTCGATCTGGCTTTTGAGCAGTATGCCCCTCAGCTATCAAACCAAAAGATGCTGACAATAGAAGTGTTAAATGTTTATTCATATTTTCTTAGTCATAACCGTGAAACAGGTATAAAGCGCCATACGTCCAATTGGGACCCTTTAGTCCGGGATAATTGAAACGATCCATCATTAAGGCGACATA
>CAMDGL010000484.1 GCA_945897845.1 Chitinophaga pinensis
ACCGAAGCCGCACCTCCATGAATCTTTCTGGTTTTGTTTTTCGACCAGATATCGTACGAATCCTGATGCCATTCTCCGGTCTTCAGGTATAAGCGCAGCGGACGAACAGCATCCACCCGAAACGCATAACCATCCTCATAAAAATCCTGCTCAACCGGCCACCAGTTATCCGGACTGATCAACGGAAGTAATTCGTGGGTTCCGTCGGTATATTCTACCTTTACTATTCCGTTGGTCATCCGGCTTTGCATGTGGTGACCGCTTCCGGCCATCAGCAAATACAGGTGCGATGCTTTGCCCGAAAGTTTCAAAATCACCGAATCCGGATAATTATCCCATTTCGAAGTAAAAAGAATGTTGGGAGCTTCATTTCCTGAAGTAACAAACGGAATGCCCTGCGGTGTGCTGATTTGGTTTGCATTTCCGGCTAATTGGCGTAAGCCCGAATCGTCAATTTCTTCGGTTTCTTTAAACGAGCACCAATCGCCAATACCCTGCACCGGAATAGCCAATGTTGGATAAGGAGAACGCGGAGAAAAATATTGTTCCCTGAAAATATTCGTTATCCTATCGTTGAATTTTCCGGACAAATCAAGCGATTCAAATTTAGCCGATGGCTTGGAAACGATGTTCCAGTTAATCACATTTTCCGCATCAACCCGCTTCCCTGTTTGCATTTGCACCCTGTTACTTCCGGCAACCAAATATTCTTCAGTTACTTTAGTCATAGCTGAATTCGAGCGTGCCGGAATAGCAATCGTCTGTTGAAATCCGTTCACCGACACGGTTCCTTCGATTGCTTTTTCAGTATTGTTCCGGATCGAAAACCGTATTTCATTCTTCGGTTGTTCTTCGGCGGCAAGAAATTCAAGCGATTTCCTCAACTCAAATGAAACCGGTTGCCACCAGCTCATTTGTCCTTGCCGAAGTTTTACAAAAGCGGTCCGTCCGCCCAACTCTCCCTGTAGTTCAGCCTGCAAGGATTGTTTTCCGGTTTTGACCGATTTCAAAATCTGTTGCGGATCAAAAACTTCAAGTATTTCGGCATTTTTCAGGCCTAGTTTTAACGTCTCACCTCTGGCATAAAAGTGTTTCATGGCAAACAAGTCCAACGAGTTTCCTCCCCATACTATTTCTACCTCAAATTTATTTCCTGAAGGTGTTACGATTTCCAGTTCGGGATATTCGATGGAACTTTTAAACAGCTTCCAGGTGGTTTCTTTTCCGTTCACCTTAACCGATTTCACCGCCTCAAACCTCGATTTGACCAGAAGTTTCAGATTGACTTCTTTTTGAAAATGACTTTCGATGCGGTAATTTTCTTTTAATCCATCTCGTTTAAACTGAATTTTCAGATCGGGAGTTTCCAAATTGGCGAAGGGCCATTCAGCAGGCCAACCCGGACGAACGGTTAGTGATTGATTGATCAGATCGGGCGTAATGCCAAAAAGTCCTTCAACCAATGCGCGGGAAGCCATACCAATGCAATCGGCAAAATCGCGGTAAAGTTCGCCGCGAAAGGCATCGTAAAACGAAAGTTGCCCAAAATTTCCCGGACTACTTCCCAAAAACATGTAATCGAGGAACATACTTTTGGTCAGCCGGAAAGCTTCTTCGGAGCGCCCTGTCTGCCAGTAAGCCAAAGCAGTATGAAGTACTTCGCCGGAAGCCACGTTGTTGATCGACCAATTGTAAGGCATCCAATTGGTAGTTGAAATCGTGTAAAAATCGCCTTCAGGCAATCCCTTTGCGCGAATTGGAATATGCGGAATCGAATAATCAACGTATTTGGTGGTTTGGTAAGCCTGAAACGGATCGGCCATTCCTTCGTCAATGGCATGGTAAACCGTCCACAACGCGGCTGATGGATGAAGCAGCTGATTGCCCAGCAAATCTTTATTTTCGGCAAACCAGCCTTTTTCAGGAAGCCACAGATTCTTTGTTACCGCTTTTTTGATTTTATCGGCTTCAGTCAAATAGGGTTTTGGGTCTTTCCCGATCAGAACGGCCAGTTCAGCAGCCATTTTATTTGCCCGAAAGTTGTATGCCGACGAATGGGTTACCCCGCCACCACTGTATTGCAGCGCATCGCTGGCCCAAATACAGCAATATGCATCGTATAAACCATCATCGTTTGCATCGAAATTACGTTTTTCCCAGGCCAGGTGCCGTTCCAAAACCGGCCAGCTTTGACGCACGTATTCCAGATCGCCCGTCCAGCGAAAATGCCAGAGCAATTGATCGATGAAAACCAGATTCATGTCGTAATGATGCGGTTTGTTGATTTTACCCGGACTGCGGCTGATGTAACCATCGGTAAACAATGCTGTACCAATCTCCTCTTTCTGCCGTGCCAAATGGGTTGCCGTATCAGGAACACTCTGGCCTGATGCAGGTTCGGTATATTGCGCCTGAAAATAACCGTTGAAATGCGTTTTGGCGCGGTCATGCCAGCCAAGCCAATCGGCAGCATAAGCGCCCCGCCAGCCATTGAGCGGCATTCGCCAGGCAATGGCACCGTGCATAAACGACTGGCCATCCCAAACCGCATCAGCTGCCGTCGAAATGGTCGCGCCCACCGCATTGATGTGTGGATCGGGAGTTGCAATTTTAATTTGTTCAGCCAGTTTTTTTCGGGCAGCATCTGCTTTATCGAATAGTTGGGGCAACCCGGAATAGGTAGATTTTGGTCTGGTATCAGGATTCTGAATCAATAAATAAATGTCTTTTCCTGAAGTAAATGTGAATTTTCCAGAAGCCATTGGCGTAACCGATTTCTCTGCATTCAGACTTTCAATGGGAGTGTTTTGCTGATTAGCATCGGTGATCCGGATTTCAGAATTTTCAGGAAACAAAGCAAACAGCCTTTTTTTTACCAGAAGCCGGGTTTGCTCCAATTCCTCTTTTGTTGGTTTGTAGTTATTTTCATAAAATTCATTCGTCGAACGGTCTCGGCCAGAGCCAAAAAACAAAGTAAATGCATTCCCTTGAATTTCAAATTCATTATCTGCACAGTATTCAGGTTTCAGGTAAAAGGAAGATTCCGGATCGGCGCCCAAATCCCCGTCGCGCGAAAATTTCTTTCCGGTAGCCCCGCCAAATACCCAGGCCAAATCCAGCTTGTCCGGAATATTTTCTCCTGAAAGTTTCAAAATCATTCCGTCACCGTCGCTCAATGCCAGAGCCTGTATGTTCAGGCTACCATTTCCAAGCATAGGATCAGTAATGTGGTAACGCATGGTTCCAGCCTGGTAGCGGGCTTCAATGGTTTTGGCGTCTGTCAGCCATTTCGACGTGTTGCCCTGAATCAGCCCCAAGCGCAGATTACCGCCCATGCCGGGTAAATACA
>CAMDGL010000485.1 GCA_945897845.1 Chitinophaga pinensis
ATAAACAACCATGAAAAACCTGATCAACCTACCATTGGCTTTTTTATTAATTCTCCTGGCTGGCTGCCAGGCCAAATCGCTAAGGAATCAAGATGTAATTAGCCTTCATCCTGAAAATCCGAATTATTTCCTGTACGATGGTAAACCAACCATTCTCGTAACTTCGGGCGAACATTACGGCGCAGTGATGAATGCCGATTTTGATTACGAAAAGTACTTGCTGACACTCAAAAAAGAAGGACTCAATTACACCCGGATTTTTCTCGGCCCCTATTCTGAAATCGGCGATAACCTGTTTGGAATCATAAACAATACAATGAATCCGAAGCCTGAAAGTTGGGTAACGCCTTGGATAAAAGATTCGTCGTCCGGGAAATACGATCTAAATCGGTGGAACGACGCTTTTTTCAGTCGCCTGAAAGGATTTGTTTCGTCAGCTTCCGAAAACGGGATTGTGGTAGAAGTCACCCTTTTTACTTCATATTACACCAATCACCAGTGGAAAACCAGCCCGTTTAACCCAAAGAATAACATCCAGCAATTCGATTCCATTTCATTTAAACAGGTCAATACCATCAATAACGATCAGTTGATGGATATTCAGGAAAAATATGTTCGTAAAGTCATTCAGGAATTGAACGCTTTCGGAAACCTCTTTTTCGAGATACAAAACGAGCCCTGGTCAGACAATCCAAATTTGGTTGAGAAAATTGCTGAAACAGATACATTAACCCATCCGTTTACATGGCAAAAACTGGTTGAAACGGCAAAATACGAGTCTTTGGAATGGCAAAAACGAATTGCCCAAATCATTGCTGAAGAAGAAAATAATCTTCCCAACAAACATTTGATTGCTCAGAATATCAGCAATTTCAGGGGCAAAATTGAAAACCCGGATCCGAACATATCCATTTTTAATTTTCATTATGCTTATCCAGAGGCGGCTTCTGAAAACCTTGGACTGAAAAAAACAATTGGGCTTGATGAAACCGGTTTTATGCCAAAGGTCGATTTTCACTACCGATCACAAGCCTGGAAATTTATGCTGGCCGGCGGAGCTTTGTACAACAACCTCGACTATTCGTTTATTGTTGGCAAAGAAGACGGCAAACACAGCATTGACACCGGAACGCCCGGATGGAGTCACCCGGAATACCGGAAACAATTGAAAATCATGAAAGATTTCATCGAAAGTTTTGACTTCATTCGGATGAAGCCTGACAATTCCATTTTGCAGGTAACCAAAGGAAATGTGACAGAATTTCAGGTTCTTGCCGAATCCGGAAAGCAATACGCCGTTTATCTCGACAAAGGCAGTCTGGCTGAATTTAAATTACAACTTCCTGATGGAAATTACACTGCAGAATGGGTAAATACATTGACCGGAATTCCAATTTGCACTGAAAATTTAACAGCAGACAATATTTCTGTAACGCTTGTTTGCCCGGATTTTCAGGAAGATATTGTACTCCGTATTTTGAAAACAAGTAATTGAAATTCATTTTGTACATTTGGATACTTTTGACCTAAAACATATAACACTGATGAAAACAATTATCGAACTTTTTGAAACAAGTGTTGCCAAATATCCCAATAACATTTACCTCTGGGAGAAAAAAGATGGAAAATATGCAGGAACAAGCTACCAGCAAACCCACGATCTGGTTATAAGGTTTGGGGCGGGGCTGGTTGCCATTGGCCTTCAAAAAACCGATCGTGTTGGACTTATTTCTGAAGGTCGGAACGCATGGATCATATCTGAACTGGGCATTTTGTTTGCAGGCGGCATCAATGTTCCCCTATCCGTAAGACTGGATTCAAGCAGCGAACTTAAATTCAGGCTGACACATTCGGGCTGTAAAATGATTGTCGTTTCAAAAGCACATGCCTCTAAAATTGAAGAAATCAGAAATGAACTTCCAATGCTGGAGAAAGTAATTTACATGGACGGAAAAGAAAATCCGGCTGCCAACGATATTTCTTACGATGAAGTTTTGGCCTTGGGAGATGCCAACTTAAAAACCAACAAAGCTGATTTTGAAGCCATTTACAACAACATCCTGCCCGACGATATTGCCAACATTTCATATACATCAGGCACAACTGCCGATCCGAAAGGCATTATGCTCTCACAATTAAATTATGCCAGTAATGTTGTGCAGGCAAACACCCTGATGGATATCACCGAAGATTGGAAAACGCTTGCATATCTCCCGTGGGATCATTCGTTCGCACACACCGCCTGTTTGTATTGTTTCATGTACAACGGAGCAAGCATCGCATCGCTCGAACTGGGCAAAACGCCCACGGAAACCTTGAAAAATATCCCCAAAAACATCAAGGAAATTCAACCAAAAATACTTATGAGTGTTCCGGCGATCGCTAAAAACTTCAGGAAAGGAATTGAAGCTGGCATCAGGCAAAAAGGACCGGTTATTGAAAAATTATTTAACCATGCACTAAAAATCGCCTACAAATACAACGGAAACGGTTGGGATCGGGGCAAAGGTTCCCGGATCATTTACAAACCGCTGTTGAATTTATACGATAAAATTCTGTTTTCAAAAATACGTGAAGGATTCGGTAGCAAAATCGACCTGTTTATCGGTGGCGGAGCTTTGCTTGACATCGAGTTACAGCGGTTCTTTTATGCCATCGGGATGCCGATGTGCCAGGGTTACGGCCTTTCAGAGGCTTCGCCGGTGATCTCGTCAAATGCTTTGCACGCCATTAAATTCGGATCTTCTGGCAAACCCGTAAAATACATGGAGTTGAAAATTTGCGATTTGGATGGCAAAGAACTGCCATTGGGCGAAAAAGGCGAAATCGTAGTGAAAGGCGACAACGTTATGAAAGGGTACTGGAAAAATCCCAAAGCAACGGAAGAGACGGTAAAAGACGGATGGTTATATACCGGCGACATGGGTTACATGGACAAGGATGGATATCTGTATGTTCTTGGCCGCTTTAAAAGTCTGCTGATCGGAAGCGATGGGGAGAAATTCAGTCCTGAAGGAATTGAAGAAGCCCTGATTGACCAGTCGCCATTCATTGATCAGTGCATGCTGTACAACAACCAGAACGCTTATACTTCAGGAATGATTGTGCCCAACATGGCCGCCATTACCCGTGAACTCGAAAAACGCGGAGTCACCATCGGAACAGAAGAAGCCCGGGCCGAAACGCTTAAAATAATTCAGCAGGAAGTTGACGCGTACAAATCGGGTGGAAAATTCGAAAATTCATTTCCTGAACGTTGGTTGCCTGCCACAATTGCAATTCTTCCTGAACCATTTACTGAACAAAACCACCTTCTCAATTCAATGTCGAAAATGGTG
>CAMDGL010000486.1 GCA_945897845.1 Chitinophaga pinensis
GCAAAAGAAATTACCAGCGAAGAACTCTACATTGTAAAGAAGATGATTGAAGGAGATATTGACTCCTTCAAATACTTCTTCGACAGGTATTACAACGACCTGTGCAACTTCGTTCATGTCTATCTTCACGATGAGGCATTGTCAGAAGAAATCGTTCAGGATATTTTTGTTTATTTCTGGGAAAACAAGGAAAAACTTCAAATCACCACTTCTGTAAAATCATTTTTATTTTCGGCATCGAAATTTAAAAGCCTGAACCTGCTGCGCGATACCAAAACAAAAAAGAGGATTGTTGAAAAAATCGGCAAAACCGAACCGGTGATTACTTCGGAAGAAGAGGTTTCGTACCTCGACACCAATGAATTTAAAAAGATACTGGATGCGGCGGTTGGTCAGCTTGCCCCTAAATGCAGGGAGATATTTTTGCTGAGTAAATTTGAAGACCTCAGCAACAGGGAAATTGCCGAAAAACTTGGCATCTCCGTCAAAACAGTTGAAAACCAGATGACAATTGCCTTGAAAAGACTTCGCGAATACCTCCTGCCATTTCGTGGAAAAATATTCCTTCTCTTTCTTTATCACTTTTTGTCGTAGCAAACTGTCGCGGATAAAGGGTTTCAGAAATTCAGATTATCTTTTGATTAGTTTTTTTCTAATCTACCCCATAGTTGCTAATTTTATATCAATGATATTCAACCCGTTTCGGGTTGCTGCCCATGTCTTTGCATTCACCTCCAATTTCAATGGAGGTCATTAACATTTAACCCATTCGGGTTAATTTTCGCAGCGATGTTTAGAGACAGGGCATTGCCCTGTCTCTACAGGGGCAAAGAAAACGCAGATAAACCAACCCGGAACGCCCGCCTGCCTCGGCTACTGTGTACCCACATCTATTTTTAATTGTACATCATAACCAGACAATAGAAAAAATATTAGAACGCGGATTTTACGCGGGTTTAGCGGATTGAAAACGGATTTATATTCCAATTAATTGGAATGGATTCGAAAAAAGAAAAATGGGATAATGGATGGTTGATATTTTTATAAGCGCTTTATTAGAAAATCCTCCCGACTTGTCGGGATTTTAATCAGTTTTAATCCGCCAGATCATATTTAATCCGCGTTCCATGGTTTTTTTTTATTAGTATTTCCCTATTATTTGTGGGTACACGTTAGCTGCCTCGGGCAGGGGTTGAATGTTAAAATCTATAAAATGCAGCGGTGTATATATTCTAAAGGGAATTTTGCAATTCAACTGATTTTTTTACATTTCTTTTGGGGGTATTTCTACTTTTAAGTTACTTATTCACGAAAAGCAAATAAAACAATGAACCAAACACCCTGGGAACAGATCCAAAATAAGCTTCGGAATCCGGATGAGCCTGAAGATGATACACTCAAAAGCTGGCTGAATGAAGATCAGGAGAACAAAACTGTTCTGGACGACCTGAAAGTAATCTATTCCATCACCGGGAATGTACCCGAATCATTTGTTCCGCAAAAAGATCGGGCGTGGCAAAAAGTAATGAAACGGATTTCAATAAAGAAACAGCAACCAGCCATTGTTTGGTTCATGCTTCGCGTTGCGGCTTCAATTCTACTGATCGCCCTCGGTGTTGGTGGCAGTTTGTACCTTCAAAACAAACCTTCCGGAAATTCCTTTACTGAAGTTTATTCGCCTTACGGACACAAAACCAGGGTAGTACTTCCCGATGGATCAATGGTTTGGATGAACGGCGATTCAAAACTAAAGTACAATTCAGATTTTTCGGATGCCAGAAATGTAGAACTAACCGGTGAAGCTTTGTTCGAGGTAACCAAAAATCCGCGACAACTATTTACCGTAAACACCGAAAAACTCAGGCTCGAAGTGTATGGAACCACTTTTAACGTAAAATCTTATCCTGAAGACCTTATTTCTGAAGTTGCACTGGTGGAAGGCAGTGTCGGACTTTTCCGCGACAAACAGTTGCTAAAGAAAATGGTTCCCGGAGAAGTGATTTCGTACAATTCAGGCGAAAACAAATTCAGCTCGTTTCAGGGAAACATCAGTCAGATAACTTCCTGGAGCGCCGACGAACTGGTCATTGAAAATGAAACTTTCGAAGAGGTGACCAAATACCTGGAACGCTGGTATGGAGTGGAAATAACGCTTGACAAATCGATTCAGCTAAATAACCGGTTAAGCTTTAAAGTCAAAACCGAAAGCCTGACTGAACTGCTTTCCATTATCAGTCGCATTACACCAGTGACATACAAAATAAATGGCAAACAAGTGAAAATATCAATGTCAGTAAAAAAATAAAACGCCAATGCGATAAAAACAAGAAGGTTTGCCGCTTACGACAAACCTTCTTTAAGCAAATCAATTTTTATTAATCGCAGATTTCACAAGGTTAAAAGCGCCAACTCGATGGCCTCGTGGAAAATGCAAAAAACGCAGGACAAATTTATGAAAAAAAAATTAATTGCAGGAAGGGAACCGCAAAGGTTTTCGCCCTGGCTAAAGCGACTTCTGATTATGAAAATGCTTGTAATTCTGCTTCTTGTAGTAGGCTTAACGTCGAGTTATGCTGAATCGGATGCTCAGACAACAAAACTGAACCTGAAGCTGAAAAGCGCTACGGTAAAAGATGTGATCGAAGAAATTGAGCGGCAAACCGATCTCTCGTTCATGTACGACAACAATGTTTTCAAGGTCGATCGGCCAGTCTCGATTGATGTTGAAAACGCAACGGTCAAATCGGTGGTCGAAAAACTTATTTCGGGCGAAGACCTGAAATACGAAATGGTAAACCGTTACATTGTGATTACCGCGAATAACACACCATCCGCTTTTTCGCAGCAGCAAAAATCCATTTCAGGAAAAGTAACCGATTCGTCAGGAGCTTCGCTTCCTGGTGTTTCAGTCGTGCTGAAAGGTACAACAACCGGAACAATTACTGATGCGAATGGGAATTATTCGCTTTCTAATGTTCCTGAAAATGCTATACTGCAGTTCTCGTTTGTTGGGATGAAGGCGCAGGAAATGGTAGTGGCTGGAAAAAAATCGATAAATGTGACGTTGGTTGAGGACGCAATTGGTGTTGACGAAGTAGTGGTGATTGGTTACGGTACACAAAAAAGAAGCGACATCACCGGATCAGTAACAACTGTTAAGACAGATGAACTTATTGCACAACCAACAGCCGATTTACAGGGGATGTTAAAAGGGAAAGTTGCCGGTTTGTATGTTACTATGGGAGATGCCCGTCCAGGTGGTGATTCGAATGTACTACTAAGGGGAACACGTTCCCTCAAAGGTGGAAATTCCCCGCTTTATGTTGT
>CAMDGL010000487.1 GCA_945897845.1 Chitinophaga pinensis
GTGAAAATAGTACGTGAAAACCAACTCTAGCTGATCACCGTCTTTCCACATTCGATCGATAGTTACAAAAGATGCCGGTTTGATTTTTGTTTTCAATGGCTGTCCGTTTATCAGAACCTTGGTTTGCCCATTGGCCCACGATGGAATCAACAGCTTCAATGCAAATGACGTTGATTTTTCGGCTGAAATACGGATTTGGGTCTTTGACTCTTCAGGAAAATTGGTAGTTTGTTCGAGCTTAATTCCTTTTTCTTTCCAGTTTACTTCTGAAGGAATGAACAGGTTGACCCACAAGTTATTCTGATCGTGAAAATAGATGTTCGAATTTAGGTGGGCAAAAGCCTCGATGCCGGAACCGTTGCAGCATTTATAGTCATTTTCTTTCAGGTAGTTTTTTGTCCGTGGCGAGCCCAATGGAAGGTGATAAACCACCGCCCCATTTTCACTGTTTTGTATTGGCAACACCGCATTGTAAAAGGTATTCATGTAGGCATCGGCATATTCAGGGTCAGCTGTCCAGCAAAAAAGGTTGGCCGTCAGTTTTTGGGTATTGTGCGTTACGCACGATTCGGCAATTTCGCCGGTCAGCGTGGCGCTTAAATGATCGGCATGTCCCCAATGCTCGGCAATACGCGAAGTTGGCGTAGTTGAAATTGGCCGTGGGCCACTGCTCGAACCATTCACATAAGCATGATGATGGATCAGCATGTCCCAAAAGTTTTCGGCGGCATTCCGATAATCCGTTTCATGCGTATTTTCGAATCGCCGGGCATAACCATGCACCAACACAATATGCGTGTTCGAATGCAATCCCGATAAAATATCTTTTCCATCTGTAAGCGGCTGGCTGAACCATTTCCTGTCGAAGATTTCAGCCAGTTTCAGGTGTTTCGGATCATTGGAAACGGCATACAGATTGTGTAAAACTTCGTTCATTCCTCCGGCTTCGTTGGTAGGATTGGCTTCAGCAGAATACAGAATTTTCTCAATTTCGGCCTCCGGAAGTTTCGACATGCGGCTCTCCACATAATCAGTCATGTTCAGCAAAATCTGAAATGCCTTTTTGTTTCCGGTGAGCGAGTACACATCGAGCAAACCCTGCATAATCTTGTGAAACGTGTAGTAAGGCGCCCAAACTCCGCCGTATTTTTTCTCAAGTGTATCGAACTCCGATTCAGGAAAAGCACTCAAATATTTGCCTCCCATTTTTTGCTGGCACACGGCCAGTTCATCAATCATGTAACTGATTCGTTTGCTCAACAGTGCGTCTCCGTCTTTCGCAATCAGCGTAGCGCAGGCCGACAGGTAATGCCCGGTAAAATGGCCACGCAGACCACAGCCCGGACTCTCCCACCCTTCCAGCGGTATTGCTAAAGATGACAACCCGGCATTCACTCTAAAATTATGCAGCAAGCGCTCCGGATCAAGCTGATGCAGGTAGGTCGTATTCAGGGCCTCGCGCTCTTTGATCCATGATGAATTTAAGACTACCTCCGAAGGAGAAAAAGGCAAAACCTTTATCTCTCCGGAAATAGCCTTGGAAATTTGATTCCCCGTAACTTTGGGATTTTGGGCAACGTTTAGGGATGAATTTAAAATTGCCAGCACCGTCAGGAAGCAAATAGTGAGTCTGGTTCGTTTCATGTTTATTATATATGAATATCCGTAATATTACATCCTGTCATAAAAGTCAATTAATAGTCATTTGGTAGTCATTAAGTTGCCGGAAAATGACAACCGACTGACAATAAATGACGACAACTGACTACCACCAAATAATAATTAGGTATGCAAACAGACAATCCTTTTATTTATTCGGCACGGAACAAAATCAATTCATTCACTGCCGGAGCTTCTTTTTCATTCCCAATCACCAGTTTGAACTTTTGAGCTGTTACCGGAGCGAAGCTTTTGGTTAGGCCGGTGCCATCAGTTTCAGTAATTAAAACAGATTTCCATTCGTTACCTGACTGATAAAATAATTCATGTTTTTGGCGGATTCCACTCCATGGATGCCAGGGTTCAACCACCGACAAACATTGAATAGTAGCAGGTTTTCCCAAATCAATTTCGAGCGTACCCGACTTTTCACCTTTGGCAGCCTGCCATTTGTTTTTTGGATCACCATCGGTTGCAAAACTGGTCTGACTGCCTTCGCCTGTTGAACTTGCGCTCACTTTTGCGCCCTGCGAAGGAACTGGTTGAACGGTGGGTTTTCCTTCGAACTCGACCGCAACGATCGATGCAATTTTATCAGGAGCATAGGATGGAAGTTGAATTGTTGAGTTATCTTTTCCGGCAGTCACTTTCAAACTGTTTTTGGCATCGGCCAGCAAATAAGCTTTGGTAATTTTATTCGAAAACGGCACCACCAGTTTGCCCTCTTTGGGCCAATCGAACACATGCAGGTACAATTTCTGGCCCTTCTGTGTTGCACGTCCCCAAGAAAGATATGGGAAGGGACTGGCCTGTGTCCCATAAATGGCTTCACCGTTTACTTTTAACCAATCTCCCATTTCGCGCAGGTTTTGCTGGCACACTTCAGGAATAATTCCATATTGATTCGGGCCCACATTCAGCAGGAAATTGCCGCCTTTGCTCACAATGTCAATCAATTTTTGCAGCAAATCGGTGGTGCTTTTCCAGCGGTCGTCATAGGCATTGTAGCCCCAATGACCGTTCATGGTCATGCAAACTTCCCAGTTGCGGCCAGGGAAACCGGTTGCCGGAACAAACTGCTCAGGAGTTTCCAAATCGCCCCCCATATCGGCTCCCAAACGATTGTTGGTAATCAGATTGGGATAAGCTTTGGTCAGGTTAGCCAATTTGATGGTCATTTCTTTGGTCATGTTGGTTGGGGTGTCCCACCAAAGCACAGCCACATCGCCGTAATTTGACAAGATTTCCTTCACCTGCGGGACAGCAATTTCATCGATATATTTATTCATATCGGCCACATGAGTCTGATCCCATTCCACATTACCAGAAACTGCGCCGCCCGGGTGATACCAGTCTTGCGCCTGCGAATAATAGAATCCAAGTTTCATACCCTGTTTCCGGCAGGCATCGGCCAATTCTTTCAGGATATCGCGCTTGAAGGGAGTGGCATCCACAATATTGTAAGGATCGGCCTTTGAACCAAACATGGCAAAACCGTCGTGGTGTTTCGAGGTGATTACAATGTATTTCTGACCGGCATCTTTGGCCAGTTTTACCCATTCCTCGGCATTAAACTTTATAGGATTGAATTTTTGTGCCAAAGCGCCATATTCAGCCCTCGGGATTTTTGCCGTATGCATGATCCATTCGCCATAAGTTGTGGTTTC
>CAMDGL010000488.1 GCA_945897845.1 Chitinophaga pinensis
CCGCCATGCCCACCTGTCGATGCGTCTATTGTCCAGTAGCGGCTTGTTTTCATGTCGCTCGACAACCTGAATTCAGCCTGCCCGGGAACTTCCCACGATTGCTGATCGTTTAACCGAACTTCAAGCCTTCCGTATTCGCCTGAAAAACAGATAAATTGGCCTTCGAATGGAAGAAACGCGTTCATGGAATAACTCATTTGAGTACCATTGTTGTAATTTACAAGCACAGAACTGGTATCAAAGCTGTCAATTTCATTGTCCCAAACGCATCCGTCACGGTAATATCCATCGGCATCTTCGCAATTTACATACATGTTCATATCAAACTCCGAAGTATTTATATCCCAGTAGAATTTGCATTTTTTTGTATGTGGACATGTGCGGCAATTCCGTGCCCGGTAATCGTTGTTGCTGCCATAAAACGCCACTTTTCCATTGGCCTGAACATCGACCGGTTCGGCATCGATGAGCCAGTTGATTAAATCGAACTGGTGCGAGGCCTTGTGCACAAGCAGTGAGCCCGAATATTTCTTTTTCCCGTGCCATCTCCTGAAATAATCACCGCCATGTGAGGTATTCAGGTTTTCCTGATAGTCAATTGAAATGATTTTGCCCAATTCGCCCGACATGAGTATTTTTTTCATTTCGACAGATGAGTTCATGTACCTGACATTGAACCCTACGAAGACTTTTTTTCCTGCCCGGCTTTCGGCATCAACAATTCGCTGACATTGTCCGGCTTCGGTTGCAATTGGTTTTTCAGAAATCACATCACAACCAAGCTCCAGTGCGCGAACAATGTATTCCTCGTGAAAACTGTCGGTAGTCGTTACAATAACAACATCAGGCTTTTGTTCTTTTATCATTAATTCGAAGTCTTTTGAAACGTAGGTCTTCACCTCAATTCCCATCATCTTTTTAGCAACTTCAATGCGTTTAGGATTAATGTCGCACAAGCCAACAAATTCAACCTGGTTGCCAAATTCTTTAACCACCGGAACTCCCCAGGTCCTTGCCCCGCGGTTGCCTGTTCCAACGATGGCAACTCTTTTTCTAACTCCAGTACTACCTGTTTTTTCACCTGCAAACGAATAGAATGGGAAAACCGATGCTGCTGCAACCAGCGTGGCGCCGCTGCTTATAAAGTCTCTTCTGTTAAATTTTTTCATCTTGATTGTATTTTATTAAGTATCACCAGTCATCTGTACGGAATGACGAAGCCGGCAAGCCAGCATTATTGTATAAAGTCCCGATCGTATAATTCTCCCAGCAATATCGAACTGAAACCGGATGAATCACCTTATCGCTCCAAACCGTAAGTGTTGAATCTTTAATAACCGCTTTTGCAGCCTGAAAAATTTTATCATCACCAGCAATGACAAAATTTCTGAGTTCCTTGTTAAAACTTGTCAAGCCAAATTCAGCATGTTTAAAAGTTAAAATGGCTTTATTCTTTTCAATAATCATCGATTTATAAACCGGACCGCAGAACGCAAGGCCATTTACTCCGTAGGTTTTTGCCAATGCCCAGTAAGCGAGTCTTTTTCCAACGGAAGTTTTATCCGCTGGATGGTTGCTGAGCGAATCACCAATATCCAGGGTAACAGCCATTCCGGAGTTAGGCGTTTCAATCATTGTTTCTAACTGAGCTTCGCGCAATAGTGCCGCTTGTGTATTTTTATCAAACCGGTAACTGTAAGGGGCAATCTGTACAAAGTAGAACGGGAAATTTCCCAGGTTCCAATTTTCTCTCCAGCTTTTTATCATGGCAGGAAACAAGCGCCTGTATAGTTCCGGTTGTTCCCTGTTTGTTTCACCCTGATACCATATCACACCGCGAATGGTATAATTCAATACCGGATGAATCATTGCATTATACAAAACGGAAGGTGATTGATAATTAATTTTGCCTGGTACAAGGCCCGATAAATCAACTTCATTGAATCCTGATTTTAAGGTAGGTTCATCCATCCATGCTTCAATAGGAGTTCCTCCCCAGCTTGAATGAATTAATCCAATTGGTACGCCCAGTATTTCCTGAAGATATTTGCCAAATACATACGCAACCGCACTAAATTTCGCGACATCGGCAGGGTTTGAAACCACCCAGTTTCCCGCACAATCATCGAGCTGATTTGCGCTAAGTTTTCGGGTCAGTGAAAAAAGCCGGATGTTGTTATTGGCACCGTGCGCAATGTAATCGTTACTGCCTTCCACCGGCATGGAAACATACCCGTTAAAAGGCATTTGCATGTTCGATTGCCCGCTGCAAAACCAGACTTCTCCAATCATTATATCTTCCAGAACAATAGTCGTATCGGCTGCAATGCTTATTTTATAAGGACCTCCGGCGCCCGGAGTTGCCACCGTCAATTTCCATTTTCCGTCAGCATTTACCTTACAGGATTTCGCTTCCGGCAACCAGCCAACTTTCACGCTCACCGATTCACCGGCTTTGGCCCATCCCCAAAAACGGAATTCGCTTTTTTGTTGTAACACCATGTGACTTTCAATGATCGCAGGAAGTTTAAGGTTTGCAGCCAAAGTTGCAGGATAATTAATCAAGGATAAAAACAAAACGAGGATAAACGCCCGTGTTGATTGATGTAAATAGTTGAAGTCAAACCACATATCTGTTTGTTTAGTAATTTTTAAATTTTATTTCCGAAGGTTGGAATCGTTCAACGGAAATAGCAATTGTCCATGTTTCAGAAGCTGTGTTTTGAGTTTGCTATAAGGTACATCCTGCAAGGCAATTTTTTGATCAATGGCCATGCATGCCGCTACTGCCGCCGATTGCCCGAGTACCATAAACACCGGTTCCATTCGGATTGAGCCAAAACCAATGTGCGTGGAACTTACACAAACGGGAACCAGCAGGTTGCTGCACTCATTCATTTTAGGGATTATGGCGCGGTAACTGATGGGATAGGGACCGGAAACCGATGCTTCAATATTCCCTTCATTCTGAACAAACCCATTCGCATCAACATATCGTTGCACATGGTGCGAATCCATTCCATAAGCAGCCAAACCCACCGCATCTTCAGCCACTTCAATTCCTTCGCAATTTTTTTGTGTCATCACATAATCACTTTTCATTCGTCGTGCCTCCCGGATATAGAGTTGATTTTGCCAACCATCTTTGCTTTCATATTCGTCCTTGCAAGTCCCCCAATTCGAAACAACATCCCTAACTTTTTGTGGAATGCGGGGATGGTAGGCCAAGGTCCACATGAGCCCTTTTTGATAAGTCCTATGCTGCTCCACAATTTTTTCCCTTTTCTGATAGGAAGCTTCAGG
>CAMDGL010000489.1 GCA_945897845.1 Chitinophaga pinensis
GGTGCCGTTCGAAGATTTTTCAGGAGCCTCTTCTTCATAAAAAGTAGGTTCCATGTTGTCGATCGAAATGGTATCTTTTGGTTCTTCAGCAAGTTGAGCCGAATCTTGTGGCGCAGCAACTTCTTCTTGTGCAGTTGCATTCATTCCGCCCATCATCATCAGGCCAAAAATGGCCAACATCATCAATTTTTTCATTGTCTTAATTTTTAAAGCGTTATTTTAATTTATCTATTAGTTTATCGTATTTCTCAGCTATTGCCGGATCTGTATTTCGATATGTTTCGGCCATCGCTTTAAGTGCGGGCTTGTACCGCGGGTTTAGCTTCAAACAGTCACGAAGTACTTTACGTGCCTTGGTCGTATTGGTTTCGGTATAAATTGTGGCCAATTTTGGGTAAACCCCAAAGTATTTCCGGTTGATCTGAATGGCTTTTTCGTAATACGTCGTGGCTTTTTCTGTATCTTTTTCTTTCAGAGCCAAATCGCCCGATAAAACCAGCGCCTGTTCGTATTCCGGATTGATTTCCAAACACTTGTTCAATGCTTGTTTGGCCCGATCAATTTGGCCCGCCTCAATTAACGACTCTGCAAATTTATAACAGATCAATTCATTTTGAGGGTCAATTTTCATCGAATTTTCAAAAAGCAACGCAGATTTAATGTTATCACCCTTTTTCAGCTCCTGAATTCCATAAAAGTCGTCTTTTGTAACCCGCTCAATTACTGCACAAACCGGAATTCCATCGGCAAAAATGGTATGGATGGTATTGGAGGGTGGCCACATCTTATTTTTGAGCTGAAAAGAAGAAATATAACTATTGGCAACAATGGCGTAATCCCAGTTGTACATGCTGCGGTTTTGGTACGGAAAATACACAAATTGTACTGTTTTATCATTCCTGAAATACCATTGAATGGGAAAATTGCCACCCACAATAACCCGGCTGGTATCGGGTTTGTTTTTCAGGTATTGCTGAAGCCATTCGGCCCCTTCGCGCATGGTGTGGTAATAGTAATCGGTTTCGTAATCTCCGTAGGCACCTTTTAATCCGCCAATGAGTTGGTTGTAGTACAGGTAATAATACGGGTGATTGGCCGCCATAAATTTTACCGGATGAAAAGATAAAACCAGCAGTACTGCCACAACTCCCAACTGTACAATTTTTTGCCCGAAACGCTTAAAAACAGCGTGAATTCCGAGCGCCGAAATCAGGATTATTCCGGGGTAAATAAACAGGAAATGCCGCCACGTGCCGTACAGGTTAGATTGTTTGATGATGACAAAAACCACCGGAAACAGAATGATAAAACCCAGCAACCCCAATTGAATTTTCTGGTTTGAAGTAAAATTTTTGCGGGTATTCAGAAAAAAAGCGATCAGCCCGGCAAAAACAACAACCGGAATAGTGATGGCCATGTATTTGGGCAGGTAGTACCACGGATGAAAGTCGGACCAATCGAATTGACCATCGAAAATCTGGCGCACGGTAGTTGGAAAATGGGTCATAACCTGGTACGATTTCCAAACGTTCAGCAACGGATTTTGCAGCGCGTATGGCCAGGTAACCAGCCCGAGTAAATATCCGGCTATAGAGATTCCGAAGAACAGGATGACGTGTTTCTTCAACAGCGGGTAATCCGGTTTTTTAGCGGCCATCCAATCCAAAACGGTTTTCACGAACATGAAAAAACCAAGATAAAAAACGACCAGAATTCCTCCGGCGCGGATGCCGATGGAGAACCCGATGCTTAAAATCAACAGGATAATCGTTTTTCGGGTAGGTTTTGTCTCAGAAAAAACAAGCTTCAGCGAGTAATAAACGCTGGCGATGTAGGCCAGTGCAAAAGGAATATCTTTCAGGTTGTTTTGCGTGTGCCCCAAGAAATTGGGTGAAACGGCAAACAGAAATAAAACAAGAATGGCGGCGCCGTATCCCGAAAAATAAGCGGCAAAAAGGGCAGTTACCACAAGGATTAGCCAACCGGAAATGCTGCACATCAAATGCCTGAAACTGTAAATATCTTCGATTCCGAACCAATGAATCAGGAACGTAATCACGTTATCGAACGACTGTCCGTAATATTTAAGGTGTGTTTTGGGCGTATCGAGCGACGATTGGTCTTTGCCCAGAGTGCTGAAGTAGTCGTACACCATTTCGGAATGTTTGTAATGCACCTCTTCGTCGCCCGAGATACCCGCATCTCGACTAACGAGTACCATTGCAGCCAGTAGGAGCGCTGCAAAAACATAGAAAACTATCTTCAGATTTTTCTCTGTCATTATTCAGTTTCGGCGTCGTAAAACTTCTTAACCAGGTAGATAGGCCGGTTTTGAGACTCTTTGTAGATGCGGTAAACGTATTCGCCCACAACACCCAGGAAGATAAGCTGTATGGAGCCCAGAAAGTAGATGCTTAATACGGTGGATGACCAACCCAACACCGACCATCCGAATAATTTATCGACGAGGGCATACATTCCTGCAATGAAAAATACGATGGTACCAATTGTTCCAAGGAAAAGGCAGACTTTGATCGGGAATTTTGAAAAAGAAAAAATGGCATCGGCGCCCAAAACGATCAGTTTTCCCAATGTCATTTTAGGTTCACCACTCATTCTGTCGTCCCGCATGTATTCGATATATCCTTGTTTAAAACCTATAAATGAGCGCATTCCGGGCAAGTAGCGGATAGATTCTTTCATTTGCACCAGCGCATTAACAGACGCGCGG
This sequence comes from Chitinophaga pinensis, assembly GCA_945897845.1. GTDB lineage: Bacteria > Bacteroidota > Bacteroidia > Bacteroidales > Prolixibacteraceae > Aquipluma. Next base: position 2,732 of record CAMDGL010000489.1, read on the forward strand.
TTCATCATCGAGAAGTTGCCCGAATTTTCCATTTCGTCGATTCCGGCTATGTGTTTAAAGAAGATATGAAAAAGATTGGTAGCAAGCCGCAAGCGTTTGCCTTTACGACCTTTGCGCTTTCCGCTTACGATGTCGAATCCTTCCTGACTGATCATCCGGTGCATTTCGGCCAGTAATTCCGGCGGATCCTGAAGATCGCCATCCATCATGGCCACAAAATTGCCAAGAGCCATTTCCAGCCCGGCAGTAAATGCCGCCTGATGCCCAAAATTTTTGGATAAATCGACAATTTTTATTCTGGAATGATACTTTCTGACTTCAATCAGTTTCGAAAGTGTTGAGTCAGTACTTCCATCGTTTATAAACAGAATTTCGTAGTTACTGGTGAACGATTCGACTGCTTTAATTGAACGGGCAGCCAATTCATCGATCATATCTTCTTCATTATAAACGGGAATTATCAGTGAAAACATGGTTTTGTTTATTTAGGCAATTCTCAATTTTCGAACCCGATTTTTAAATAAACCGGGTTAATAATGGGTTAAAGATACAGATTTTCAGTTTC